>NZ_CEVIVC010000025.1:30126-34298 GCF_982290645.1 Protofrankia sp. CiP1_Cm_nod4 | reverse complement strand
AGCGGTGTTCCCCCGGGGGTCTTGGCCGGCCCCGCGCTCCTGGCGGGCGCGGGCGACTTGCGGGCGGCCGAGGCGGAACCGTTCGTCTCCGTCCCTCCCGTCGCCTCCGCCCGTCCCGCCGGCTTCCCGGCAAGCGCGGGCTGCTGGGCGGCCGCCTCCGGCGCCGCCACCGCCGGAGCGCCCGCCGGGCTCGCGGCCGCGCGGAAGCTCGCCCTGGGGTCAGCGAAGGATCCCAGCGAGACGATCTCCCGCCGGAAGAACAGCGACAGCGTCCAGTCCGCGAGCACCCGCGCCTTGCGGTTGAAGGTCGGCACCCGGCTGAGGTGGTAGGTACGGTGCATCAGCCACGCGGGCCAGCCGCGCAGCTTCATCCCGTACACGTCCGCCACGCCCTTGTGCAGGCCGAGCGACGCGACGCTCCCGGCGTACTTGTGCTCGTACGGCGCGATCGGCTCGGCGCGGAGATCGGCGAGAATGTTGTCCGCCAGCACCTTGGCCTGACGGACGGCGTGCTGGGCGGACGGACCGGTCGTCGCGCCCTCCCCCTTGGTGAGGTCGGGCACCGCGGCGCAGTCACCCGCCGTCCATGCCTGCTCGACGCCGTCCACCTGCAGGAAAGCGGTCGCCCTGATCCGGCCCCGCTCGTCGAGCGGGAGATCGGTGTTGGCGAGCAGCGGATGGGCCTTGACCCCGGCGGTCCAGACGATGGTCTCGGCGTCGAACTCCTCACCGCTGTCGAGCACCACATGACCGTCCACAAGGCTTTTCACCCGGGTATTGATTTTCATCTCGATACCACGGTGCTCAAGCTGCTTCAACGTGTACAGGCCCATCGCCGGCGAAACCTCCGGCAGCACCCGCCCGCTCGCCTCCACCATCACCCAGCGCATGTCCGACGGCGACAGCTCAGGATAGAACCTGCAGGCGTCCCGGGCCATGTCCTCAAGCTCGGCTATCGCCTCGATACCCGCGAACCCGCCGCCGATGAATACAAATGTCAGCGCGCGGCGCCGGAGCTGCGGGTCGGTACTGGACGCCGCGACGTCCATTCGTTCGATGACCTTGTTCCGAATGTGGATCGCCTCGGCCACGCTCTTGAAGCCGATGCCCAGCTCCGCGAGACCCGGGATGGGCAGCGTCCGGGCGACCGACCCGGGACAGGCGACCAGGATGTCGTAGTGGAGCTCATGCGGCGCGCCCTGATTTGGCGCAATATAGGCGACCCGCTGGGCATGGTTGACCCCGGTCACGCTGCCGCTGACCACACGGCAACCATTCAGCACCCTACGTAGTGGTACGACGACGTGTCGTGGCTCGAGGTTTCCGGCCGCCGCTTCGGGAAGAAACGGCTGATATGTCATGTACGAGTTGGGCTCGACCACCGTCACGGTCGCCTCGCCCTGACGAAGGCGACGCTGAAGACGCAAAGCCGTGTACATACCGACGTAACCGCCACCCACAACAAGGATGTGCGGAGGTTGTCCAAAGCTCATACAAAAAAGGTACTCGCCACCACGCGACCATGCCCCCGGATACGGCGCCGGTGGACGACGGACTCACGTGACGTACAACACGCGGAGATCAACTCGGCGACGTGTACATCGACGGTGGTTCAGTTATTTATCACTGACCGCGCCGCTTACCCTCGCCGCGGCACCGAGCACAGAGTCGATCATCTCGGCGGTGACCCGCCCGGTGAACGTGTTCTGCTGGCTGGGATGGTAGCAGCCGAAGACAACCAGCCCCGCTCGATGTTCGGTGACGCCCCCGTCAGCGCCATCTCGTTCGGTGACGCCTTGCGCTGTGACATCTCGTTCAGTGACATCTCGTTCAGTGACATCTCGTTGGGAGACATCTCGTTGGGAGACGGCTTCTCCAGATGCGGCTTCTCCAGATGCGGCTTCCGCGGAGGCGGCTCGCCGCACCGGGCCGGCCGGCGGGCGTGTGGGGCCCGGCGCGGGAACATCCGCGAGAACGACCCGACGGCCGTGCCCGAACGCCGGCCGTGGCGACGGCAGCGGATGACCGGCCCGCTCCAGCGCGGGCCACAGCGCCGTCCAGGCGAACCCGCCGAGCACGACGACCGCACGCAGCGTCGGCCGCAACAGTTCAAGATCGCGAATCAGCCATCCCCGGCAGGTGTCCCGTTCCAGGGTGGTCGGCTTGTTCGCCGGTGGGGCGCAGCGCACCGCGGCCACGATACGAGTGGAGATCAGACGCTGGCCGTCACCGGCCGACACCGAGGTCGGCAACCGCGCAAGCCCGACCCGGTGCAGGGAGGCGAACAGCCAGTCACCGCTGCGGTCCCCTGTGAAGATCCGTCCAGTGCGGTTGCCGCCGTGCGCCGCCGGTGCCAGACCGACGACGAGCACCCGGGCGTCCTCGGGGCCGAAGGACGGGACCGGCCGCCCCCAGTAACGCTCCCGCGCGAAAGCGGCCCGCCGCTGCCGGGCGACCTCCTCCCGCCAGCCCACCAGCCGGGGACAGGCCCGGCACACCGACATCCTGGCGTCGAGCTCGGCGGTGTCGCCCGCGGAGACAGCGAGCCGCCCGACATCACCCGGCGTGACCGCTACCGGGGTCACCGCCGAGGCGGGATCCCCCGGCCAGCCCGACCCCGGCGCGACCGGACGCCGGTCGCCGACACCACCGACACCGCCCTCGCCACCCTCGCCACCAGCGGATCCACCGTCGGCATCAGCGAGGCCAGCAGCACCACCAGCGAAACGAGCGGCATCGTCGGCATCGTCGGCATCGCCACCAGCGGCTGTGCCGGCGCCACCAGCGGCTGTGCCGGCTCCGGCGGCGGCACCGTCGACCGCGGCGTCAAGGACCCATACGGCGTCATGGAGTTCACCCATCGCACCCCGAGCCTAGAACGCCGGTCAAGTAACGCGGATCCCATCCACGACCACCCGCGCAGGCCATGATCCAGGAGAGTTTGTCGTTGTGTACGCTTTTTGGCCGCAAAAGCGTACACAACGACAAAATTACGCCGATCTTCTCTGGTGGCCGACGTCCATCGAAGCGTGCCATCGTTCAGGAGGGATACGTATGGTTACCTGACCGGCGCTCCAGAGCCTCAGCCAGACACCGCGAGCCCGGCCCGGAATCGATCAAGAACTAGTGATCGGATATCAACGGATCACGGGAACACGTGGCTGCTGTAGAAGTCCCTCTGTAGACGTCCCTTGGTTCTGTCTGTCAAGCGGCGGTGGCCCGTGATCCGGCCGCGGTGGCCCGTGGGCCTCGGTCAGGCCGGCGGTGGGTGTGCGCGGGCGAGGTGGTCACGGGGCGAGCAGCGACAGGGCGATACCATCGAGGATGTCGTGCTCGCTCGCGATCACGCTGGTCGCGCCGACCCGCTCGACCAGCGTCCGCAGCACCAGAGCCCCCGCAACGATCACGTCCACCCGGCCGGGATGCATCACCGGGAGAGCCGCTCGTTGCGCGTGCGACATCGTCGCCAACCGGTCGGCCACCGCGGCGACGTCCGACGCAGCCGTCACGGAAAGGTGAATCCGGTCGGGGTCGTAGCCGGGCAGGTCCGCGGCGAGGGCGGCCACCGTCGTCACCGTCCCGGCGACCCCGACGAGGGTCGCGGCCGAGCGGATGGCCACGGTCCGCTCGGCCAGGTCGAACGCCGCGTGGGCGTCGGCGACCACCGCCGCGAGCTGCGCGGGCGTGGGCGGGTCGTCGTGCAGGTGCCGTTCGGCCAGCCGCACGCAGCCGACGTTCACCGACTTCGCCGCGTGCACCCGTGCGGCGTCCCCGAGAACCAGCTCGGTCGACCCGCCGCCGATGTCGGCCACGACGAACGGCTCGGGATGGCCGCGCAGCTCACCGGTGGCACCGGCGTAGGACAGCGCGGCCTCCTCGTCACCGGTGATCACCTCCGGTTCGACGCCGAGGATCGCGCGGACGCCCGCCACCAGGGCGTCCCGGTTGCGGGCGTCCCTGGTCGCGCTGGTGGCGACCATCCGCACCCTGGACGCGCCGAGCCGGTCGATCTCCACGGCGTATGCGCGCAGCGCCGCGAACGTCCGCGCCAGCGCCTCGGGGGACAGCTCGCCGGTACGGTCGACGCCGGCGCCCAGCCGGACGATCTCCATGCGACGGGCCAGGTCCCGCAGCCGGGGGGCCGCGGCGGCCGCTCGCCGGCCGCCCGTGCC
>NZ_CEVIVC010000025.1:26469-29520 GCF_982290645.1 Protofrankia sp. CiP1_Cm_nod4 | reverse complement strand
TCGGCATGATCCGCGCTGGGGCCCGGGCGACCACCCGGCGCGGGGCCGGCGTCGGCGCCGCTCGCCGTCTCGGCGACGAGCAGCCGGATCGAGTTGGTGCCGCAGTCGACGGCCGCCACCCGGGTCACGACGATCCCCCATCTTGTGCGCGGCCGGCATCCGGGCCGCCGCCAGCTGCCCGGCCGGATCCGTTCTCCGGGCCGGAACCGCCCTGCTGGACGGAACCGCTCTCCTCCCGGCCGGGACCGCCCTGCCCGCCGGAACCACTCTCCTGGACGGAACCGCTCTGCTGGGCGGGGCCGGTGACGCACGAGCCGGCGGCCACGCACGGCCCGCGGACGCCCCAGTCCGCCAGCAGGGCCAGTGCCTCGTCACCGAACGGGTTCACCCCCGGTCCGGCGGCCAGGCTGTGCGCGACCAGCACGTGCAGGCACTTCACCCTGGTCGGCATGCCGCCCGCGCCCGGTGCGCCGGGCAGCTCGGCCAGGGCGTCCCGGCGGGCCAGGTAGTCGCGGTGCGCCGCCTGGTAGCGGCGGGAAAGATCGCCGTCGCGGTTGGCGGCGAGCCGCTCGGTCATCTCCCGCATCAGGCCGGACGCCTCCAGCCGCCCGATCGCCGACGCCGCCCGCGGACAGGTCAGGTAGTACAGCGTGGGGAACGGCGTCCCGTCGGCCAGCCTCGGCCAGGTCTCGACGACGTCCGGCAGGCCGCAGGAACATCGGTGGGCGACCCGGCGCATCGCCCGCGGCCGCCGGCCGAGCTGCCGCGCAACGACCTCGACAACCTCGGCGGCCGCACTGGCCTCGGTGTCACCACCGGCCTCGGTGGTCCTGTTGGCTCTGGCAGGCGTGCCAGAATCAGCGGCCGTGCTGGAACCAGTCGCTGTGCCAGCACCGGTGGCCGTGTCAGGCGGCACGTCAACGGTGTCTGCCGAGCCGGTGATGGTGCCTGCCGAGCCCGCGACGGCCGCGACGGGTGCGCCGGCGCCCCGACGAGCGGTCATCGCGCGGTGGCCGAGGGAGCCGGGGCCGGGCTCGGAGCCGGGCTCGGAGCCGGGGTCGGGGTGACCGACGTCGCCGGCACCAGATAGGCCTTCTCCCCGGGCCGGGTGTAGTGCAGCCTGACCCGGGCCTCGTCCTGGGCCCACGCCGGATCGTCGTAGCCGGCCACCTTGGTCTTCAGCGCCTCCACCCGTTCGCGTTGTTCGGCGTTGTGCGCCGCGAGCTCGTCGATCTGGCTGCGCTGCCGCAGGTAGAGCCGCAGCGGATAGGCCAGCGTCAGCACGAGCACGCAGATCACCACCAGCAGCAGGGTCATCCGGGTGGTGAACGGTGTGCGGCGCGCCACCGGTGTCACCCGGCGGTCGGTGAAAAGCGGGGAAAGGCCCCCGCCCCGGCATATCGGGCGGCCTCGTCGAGCTCGTCCTCGATGCGCAGCAGCTGGTTGTACTTGGCGACCCGCTCGCTGCGGGCCGGCGCGCCGGTCTTGATCTGCCCGGCGTCGAGGGCGACCGCGAGGTCGGAGATCGTGGTGTCCTCGGTCTCACCGGACCGGTGGGAGATCATGGACCGGTAGCCGTTACGGTGCGCGAGCGACACCGCGTCCAGGGTCTCGGTGAGCGTGCCGATCTGGTTGACCTTGACGAGCAGGGCGTTGCCGGCCTTCTCGGCAATGCCGCGGGCGAGCCGCTGCGGGTTGGTGACGAACAGGTCGTCACCAACGAGCTGCACCGAGTCGCCGAGACGGGCGGTCAGCTGCACCCAGCCGTCCCAGTCGTCCTCCGCGAGCGGATCCTCGATCGAGACGATCGGGTAGGCCGACACCAGCTCGGCGTAGTAGTCGCTGAGCTCCTGCGCGCTGCGGCGGGCGCCTTCGAAGCGGTAGGCGCCGTCGTCGAAGAACTCCGTCGAGGCCACGTCGAGAGCCAGGGCGATGTCCTCCCCCGGCCGGAAGCCCGCCTTGCCGATGGCCTCCACCAGCAGGTCGAGCGCGGCACGGTTCGCCGGCAGGCTCGGGGCGAACCCGCCCTCGTCGCCGACGGCGGTGGCCAGCCCCTGGGTCTTCAGCACGCTCTTGAGCGCGTGGTAGGTCTCCGCGCCCCAGCGCAGCGCCTCGACGAACGTCGACGCCCCGATCGGGGCGATCATGAACTCCTGGATGTCGACGTTGGTGTCGGCGTGCGCGCCGCCGTTGACGACGTTCAGCAGCGGCACCGGCAGCAGGTGCGCGGCCGGGCCCCCCAGGTAGCGGAACAGCGGCAGGTCGGACGCCTTGGCCGCGGCTTTGGCGACCGCCAGGCTGACCCCGAGCACCGCGTTCGCGCCCAGCGCGGACTTGTCCGGCGTCCCGTCGAGGTCCAGCAGGACCTGGTCGAGGAACCGCTGCTCGGTGGCCTCCAGACCGATGATCTCGGGGCCGATCCGGTCGGCCACGGCAGTCACCGCTTTGCGTACGCCCTTGCCGCCGTAACGGTCGTCGCCGTCACGCAGTTCGACGGCCTCGAACGCCCCAGTGCTCGCGCCGCTGGGCACGGCCGCGCGGCCGAGGGTGCCGTCCTCCAGGACGACCTCGACCTCAACGGTGGGATTGCCCCGCGAGTCAAGGATCTCGCGAGCTCCTACAGCCTCGATGGACGGCACGGGCCTCGACCTCCGGTGTGGCGCGCGTCCGGACGGACACGCCCGACTAGAACGCTACTGTGCGACAGGGCGGGCATCGGCGGCGCCGCCGAAATACGACCCGGCCGAGACTATCGCCACCACGCTCGCGGCACGCGCCTTCGGCACGTGTCACCTACGGCCACCCACTGGCCCGGTGCGCGACCGGACGGCCGCGGCCAGTGCCGTGACGAGGAGGTCCGGCCGGGGTCAAGAGGCGATCCGCTCCGCGGACGCCGCCGAAAGCAGGCCGCCCCGCCGGGCACCGGGACCCGCCACGACGGGCCTGTCCGCCGCGAGCTCGCCAGCACGGTCCCGCCCGCCGCGGGCCTGTCGCCTCGGCTCCGCCAGCACGGGCATGCCACCACGGCTCCGCCCACGGGCATGCCGCGGG
>NZ_CEVIVC010000025.1:23612-26441 GCF_982290645.1 Protofrankia sp. CiP1_Cm_nod4 | reverse complement strand
CCTGTCGCCGCGAGGTGCTGCGGACGACCCGGAAAATTCATGATCATGGACGGTCGCACTGATGCCGGCCGATTTGAGAAATCGAATGGTCGGACCTTTTTCGGTCGGCCAGGCTCCGGTCGGCCAGGCCTTTCAACCGGAACCGGTCAGGCGGTCAGATGACGAGGCCCAGCGGCGGCATCAGCAGCGGGCCGCCGGCCGGCAGGCCGGCCCGGGCCGCGGCCGCGGCCAGCGGGCCCCAGCCGGCGGCGAACACATCGCCGCCGGCTGGGGCGTACGCCCCGCCGGCGACCCGGTGCGCCATCGCCTCCAGCGACGCCTCCAGCAGTGCCGTGCCCGTCAGGGGCCAGCCGGCCGACAGCGGGCCGGCCAGGGGCGCCCCGCCCACACCAGCGGCCGCCGGGTCCTCGCTCGACCGCGGCGGGCGCAGCCTGTCCGCCAGCGCCAGCTTCGGCAGGACACGCAGCCGCGGGGTGACCGACGCGGGCAGGCCGGCCTTCTCCCAGGCCAGCTCACAGGCCTGGAACAGTCCGCCGAGCACGTCCACCAGGCCACGCTCATGGGCGTCGGCGCCCGTCCACACCCGGCCCCGGGCAACCTCGTGCACCGCCTCCGGCGTCATCCTCCGGCCCGCGGCGACCTTGGTGACGAAGTCCTCGTAGACCCGGTCCAGGAACTCGTCGAGCTTCTTGCGCTCGGCCGGGCTGAACTCCCGCCGTGGGGAGGTCATCAGCGCGTTCTCGCCCCCGGCGACCGCGCCGAAACGCACGCCGATCCTGTCCAGCAGCTCGCGGACGACCTGCTTGCCGCCCAGCACCCCGATGGACCCGGTCAGGGTGCCCGGATGCGCCACGATCGCGTCCGCCCCGAGCGCGACGAAATACCCGCCGGAGGCGGCCACCGACCCCATCGAGACCACCACCGGACGCCCGGTGGCCTGGAACCGTTCGACCTCCCGCCGGATCAGGTCGGAGGCCACGTACGAGCCGCCGGGGCTGTCCACCCGGAACACGGCCGCGGCGACGTCCTCGTCGCGGCCCGCCGCCCGGAAGGCGGCGGTGAGGGCGTCCGAGGCCATGGCCGGGCCCCGCAGCGGCGCGCGCCCGCCGCGGCCGAGCAGCACCGGCCCGGTCCCGTGGATGAGGGCGATCACCTTGCGCCGTTCGGGCCCGCGCCGGAAGGCCTTACCGCCCGGTTCCGCCGGCCGCCCGCCCAGACGGGGCATCGGGACGGGCAGCCGTGACCGGGACGCCTCCCGGCGCTGGGCCGTCCGCTGGTAGTGGGCGAGGTACATCATGATCACGCCGTCGCGCTCGTCCTCGGCCGTGGTGGCCGTACCTCCGGCCAGGACGTCACCTCCGGCCGGAGCGTCCGCGCGGCGCGTTCCCCTGGCCGCGGCGTCCGCGCCGGCCCCGGCCTCGCCGGCGGCACCGGCGGCACCGGCGGCAGAGCCGGCGGCACCGGCGGTAGCAACGGCAGGGGTGGCGGCGCCCGCGGTGCGGCGGGCGTGGGCCCGGGCGGCGGCGTAGACCTCGTCCCGGTAGCCCAGCCGGTCGACCAGGCCGGCCCGGCGGGCCTGCTCGGCCGACAGCGGCGCGTTGTCGATCAGTTCGCGGACCCGCGCCGGGGACAGGCCACGGGCGGCGGCGACACCGTCCACGATCATGGACAGGCTGGAGACGACGATCCGCTCGCTGGCCTCCCGGTGCGCGGCGGTGAAATCGCGTTCCACGAAGGTGTTGGCGGCGTTCTTGTACTCGTGGCGCTGCCCGACCTGGATCTCGATGCCGAGCCGGTCCAGGGCGTCGCGCAGGAACGGTGTCTCCAGGGCCACCCCGGTCAGGCCCAGGTCCCCCGGCGGCGCCAGCCAGATCTGGTCGAACGCGCAGGCCAGGTAGTACGGGACGGTCCCGCCGCCGAACTCGCCGAACGCGTCCGCGTAGGCGAAGGCGGTCCCGCCGGCGTCCCGGAAGGCGATGACCGCGTCCCGGATCTCCTGCACCCGCGCCAGCGGCGTCCCGCAGGGGGCGATCCGGGCGATGAGCGTGGCCGCCCGGTCGTCCTGCCCGGCCCGGCGCAGCCCGTCCACGATGGTGCGCAGGGACGGGCGGCGCCGCGCCAGAGCCGCGCTCACCGGATCACCAGGTACCCCTTCGACCGGATCCACGGTGAGGTCGAGCTCGAGAAGGATGGGCGCGGACCGCCGCGCATACAGACGACGGACGCCCGCCAGCGCCTCCCGCGCGGTGTCTGCTGCCATGCAGCGAGGCTACGCGCCGCACCTGCCGCCCGACAGCGAGACCACGCGCCACAGGCCATGGCACGGCTTCACCAGTATGGCGGGGAGGGCCGGCCTCCCCGGATGACCAGTCATGGCGGGGAGGGCCGGCCTCCCCGGGTTCATCCGGGTCAAGGTGGGGCGTGTCTCCAGCCGCATGGCCGGAGCCTTCCGGGGTGTGCCTCGACGGGCCGGCTGGCCGTGGGGCGTCAGCTGGTCGGGGTGCCGCTTGCGGCCGGGGCCTGTCGCGGCGCTGCCGGCCAGTGGGCACGCCAGGAGTCGGGGCCGGCGTCCCGGGGGTCCAGACCGGCGGCGCGGATCGCGTCCTCGGTAGCGGCGAGGGTGTCCCGGAAGCGGCGGGCGGACGTCCGCAGCGCGGCCTCCGGGTCGACGCCGGCCTGCCGGGCCAGGGCCACGGCCGCGAACAGCAGGTCGCCGATGATCCGCTCGGGTGTCCCCGGGGCCGCGTCGGCCGCCACGGAGGGCACGTCATCACTCCGTACCGGGGTGTCGGCCCGGGCCAGCAGGGCCGCGACGACGTCGGCCGGGGA
>NZ_CEVIVC010000025.1:11686-23046 GCF_982290645.1 Protofrankia sp. CiP1_Cm_nod4 | reverse complement strand
GGAGAGGACGATCTCATCGGGTACGCCGACCTTGGCCGCGCGCTTCTGGAGCTTCGCGGCCAGCGCGAGCGCGGGCTGGGACAGGGGGACGCCCTCGGTCACCGACCGGCGGCCCTTCTCGACGTCCTTGATCTTGTCCCAGTTCGTCTCGACGGCGGCGGCGCCGTCCACCCGCACCGATCCGAAGACGTGCGGATGCCGGCGGACGAGCTTGTCGGCCAGGCCCGCGGCCACGTCGTCGATGTCCCAGACGGCCGTGCCGCGCCGGGCCTCCTCCCCGCCCCGGACGGCGCCGTTCCGGGCCGTCTCGTCCCGGCCAGCCCCGTTCAGGGGCGTGTTGTCCCAGGCCGCGCTGTTCCGGTCGTCACCTTGCCGGTCGTCGCCGCTCCGGTCGTCGCCGCTCCGGTCGTCGCTGTTCCGGTCGTCGGGGGCGGCCCCGGTGCCGGGTGTCCCCGCGTCGTCCGGGCCGGCGGGCCAGCCGTTGCCCTCGGCGGCGATCCTCGCGTGGAAGAGCACCTGCATGAGCACGTCGCCGAGTTCCTCACGCAGGTCGGCGTGGTTGCCGTCCTCGATCGCCTGGTACGCCTCGTAGGCCTCCTCCAGCAGGTAGGAGGCGAGCGAGGTGTGGGTCTGCTCGGCGTCCCACGGGCAGCCGCCGGGAGAGCGCAGCCGGTCCATCACGGCGACCGCGTCCAGCAGCCTGGCGCCGGGCAGGTCGCGCGACCCCTGGACGGCCGTCACGGTGAGGTCCGCGCCGGCCGCGGCGGCGAGCGCGTCGAGCAGGCCGTGTTCCCCGCCTGGCTCGGCCCCACCGGCCCACAGCGCTCCATCAGCCCCCGGGGTCTCGCCGGCTGGCAGGGTCCCAGCAGCCGGCGCGGCGAGCCACACCACGGGCCGGGACGGGTCGGCGTGCGCGCGCCGGCGCAGCGCCTCGGCGGTGACGGCGGCCCGCTGGCCGGCGTCCGCCAGCACTTCGACCGCGATGCCCGCCGCGGCGAGGGCAGCCCGCTGGGGATGGTCGGCCGACCCGCAGCAGACCGTGCCGGCGGCGCGCAGCAGGTCCCAGGCCGCGACGTCGAGCAGTCCGGGCGCGACCCGGGGACTGGTCACGACGACGACGATGCTCGCGGTCACCAGGCCCCCTCGGCCGGCCCGGCCGACCTGGCCGCTCCGGTCACCCCGGGCGGCCAGGCCAGCATGACCGGATCGGTCAGCGCGGCCGGCGGGACTGCTGGCGGGACGGGGACGGTCACTGGGTGAGCGTGAGTCCCGGGCCCAGCGACGGCGCGGGCGCCGGGGTTGTCGCCACCGAGACGGCCGCGGCCACCACCGCGAGCTGGGCGGCGTCCCAGGCGCCGAACCTCGGGTTGATCGAGACCGATTCCCGGGCCGCGGTCTCGCGCAGCTTCGTGTACACGGCCTGGTTGCGCTGGCTCTCGGCCAGCGACCGGACGAGATAGCCCTGCGCCTGGTCGAAGCTCAGCGAGATCTGCTTCTTCTGTCCGCCGAACTTCGCGACGATCTTGTCGTACTCGTCGCGGGCCTGCTTCCTGGTGGCGTCCGTGACCGTGACCGGGGCCAGCTTGTCCGCGATCGCCGACTCCAGGGCGTTGGAGCGGATGAAGACGCGCAGGTCCTGGCGGGCTATGCCGCCGAGCGCCGCCAGCTGCTCGAAGGCCGCGACGCTGCCGAACCCGAGCACGCTGTACGCCTGGTAGAAGGCGTCGAGGTCCTGGTCGGTCCCTGTGATCCCGAGGCTGCGGGCCTCCCGCTCGAGCAGGTCGAGCTGGACGAGGGTGGTCAGCGCGCGCCGCTGCAGATCGGTGCGTTCGATCGGCGCGATGCTCTGGGCGGCGCCGGGATCGGCCGCGGCGGCCGACCGGCTGACGGCCAGGCCACGGTCGACGACGTCACGCAAGGTCGACGTCCTGATCGTGTCATCGCCGATCTGGGCGGCGGACCCGGCATGGGTGGTGCACGCGGAGGCGGTAAGGACCACCAACGCCACGCCGGCGAGGATGCGGCGAGCGGCAGAACGGGGCTTCACGGCTGTGACCGTACCGACTCGCCGCCCGCCGCGCACAGCCAGGCCACCGGTGGGCGTAACCCCCACCGCGTCCGCGCTCCTCGCCACCCACCCGGTTGAAGATCCACCGGAACCGGCCGCGGACCGGCGGGGCACGAAATCAGCGGGCATGGGATCAGCGGGCATGGGATCAGCGGGACGCGGCCGTGGCCGCCGCCGCGACCGAGTCGCCGGCGACCGCCGCCAGCAGCTCCGCGGCCCAGGTGAGGACGGCGCGGTCACGCAGCGGCCGGGCGCCGATACGCGGGGTCTCCGCCGGCACCGGCACCAGGACCGTGCGCACCGCCGGCTTGACCACGGCCCCCTTGTACAGCCGCTGGAGGCGCATGGTCTGGCTCTCGCGCAGCTCCAGCGGCGCGAACCGGATCTGGCGGCCGGCCACGGTGATCTCGGTGACGCCGTGCCGGCGGGCCAGCACCCGCAGGGAGGCGACCGCCAGCAGGTTCTCGGCCGGCTCGGGCGGCGTCCCGTAGCGGTCGAGGAGCTCGGCGCGGACCTCGGCGATGTCGTCGTCCGAGACGGCGGCGGCCAGGCGGCGGTAGGCGTCCAGCCGCAGCCGCTCGCTGGGGACGTAGTCGTGCGGCAGGCTCGCGTTCACCGGGAGCTCGACCTTGACCTCGGGCGGCTCCTCGACCGCGGTGCCCTTGAAGTCCGCGACGGCCTCACCGACCATCCGCACGTACAGGTCGAAACCGACCGAGGCGATGTGCCCGGACTGTTCCCCACCGAGCAGGTTGCCCGCCCCGCGGATCTCCAGGTCCTTCATGGCCACGGCCATTCCGGCACCGAGGTCGGAATGCTGGGCGATCGTCGCGAGCCGGTCGTGCGCGGTTTCGGTGAGCGGCTTGTCCGGCGGATACAGGAAATATGCGTAGGCGCGTTCCCGGCCGCGGCCCACCCGGCCCCGCAGCTGGTGCAGCTGGGACAGCCCGAACACGTCGGCGCGTTCCACGACGAGGGTGTTGGCGTTGGAGATGTCCAGCCCCGACTCGACGATGGTGGTACATACCAGGACGTCGAACTTCTTCTCCCAGAAGGCGACCATCACCTGCTCGAGGGCGTCCTCGCCCATCTGGCCGTGCGCGGTGGCGACGCGGGCCTCGGGGACGAGGTCGCGTAGCCTCGCCGCGGCCGCGTCGATCGACTCCACCCGGTTGTGGATGAAGAAGACCTGCCCCTCCCGCAGCAGCTCACGGCGGATCGCGGCGGCGATCTGCCGGTTGTCGCTCGGCCCGACGAAGGTCAGGATCGGGTGCCGCTCCTCCGGCGGGGTGTCGATCGTCGACAGCTCCCGGATACCGGTGATCGACATTTCCAGTGTCCGCGGGATCGGGGTGGCGCTCATGGTGAGCACGTCCACCGCGGTCCGCATTTTCTTCAGATATTCCTTGTGTTCGACGCCGAAGCGCTGCTCCTCGTCGACGATCACCAGGCCGAGGTCCTTGAAACGGGACGCGGACGACAGCAGCCGATGCGTTCCTATCACCACGTCGACGGTGCCGTCGGAAATCCCGTCGAGCACCGTCTTCTGCTCGGACGCGGAATTGAAGCGCGACATCGCCCGTACGTTCACGGGAAACGCGGCATACCGCTCGGAGAACGTCTGGAAATGCTGTTGGACGAGCAGTGTCGTCGGGACGAGAACAGCGACCTGCTTGCCGTCCTGCACCGCCTTGAACGCCGCCCGGACCGCGATCTCGGTCTTGCCGTAGCCGACGTCGCCGCAGATGACCCTGTCCATCGGGACGGGTCTGCGCATGTCGGCCTTGACCTCCTCGATGGCCGAGAGCTGGTCGGGGGTCTCCCGGAACGGGAAAGCGTCCTCCAGCTCCCGCTGCCACGGGGTGTCCGGGCCGAAGGCGTACCCGGGCGCGGCCATCCGCGCGCTGTACAGGCGGATCAGCTCGCCGGCGATCTCCTTGACGGCCTTGCGGGCGCGTCCCTTGCGCTTCGCCCAGTCGGCGCCGCCGATCCGGTCGAGGCTCGGGCCCTCGCCGCCGACGTAACGGGTGACCTGTTCGAGCTGGTCGGTCGGGACGTACAGACGGTCACCCTTCGCGTACTCGAGGACGAGGTACTCGCGGGTGGCGCCGGCGACCGTCCGGGTCACCATCTCGATGTACCGGCCGACCCCGTGGGCGTCGTGGACGACCAGGTCGCCGGCGCGCAGCGCGAGCGGGTCGATGCCCTTGCGGCGCCGGTGCGGCATCCGGCGCATGTCACGGGTGGTGACACCGCGCTGGCCGGCGAGGTCCGCCTCGGTCAGGACGGCGATGCCGAGCAGGTCGCTGGTGAAGCCGCTGCCGAGCTGGCCGCAGGTGACCGTGGCCACGCCACGGGCGAGGTCGGCGTCCTCGGCGAGACGGGCGCCCAGGTCGGCGTCCCGCAGCAGCTCGACGAGCCGCTGGGCGGGGCCATGCCCCTCGGTCACCAGCAGGACACGCCAGGAGCCGGCGAGCCAGCCCTTGATGTCCGCGAGCACCCGCGCGGTGTCACCATGGTAGGCGGTGGCCGGCCGCAGGCTGGAGATCACCGTGTGGTCGTCGAAGGCATCCTCGCCGCTGGCGGCGCCCCACACCTGGTGGTCGCCGGGACGGCCGTCGCCGCCCGCGCCACCCCCGGAGCCGCCGCTCCCGGGCCGGTCGCCGCCCGAGAGGCCGTCGGCGGTGACGCCGCCGCCGAACGGGCCGACCGACCACCACGGCAGGCCGATCTCGGTGGCCCGCTGGCGCACCTGCGCGATCGAGCGGTAGGCCGCCGCGCCGAGATCGATCGGGGCGCTGCCGCCGGCGGCGGCCGTGCTCCAGGACGCCTCCAGGAACTCGTGGCTCGTGCGCACCAGTTCGGTGGCCCGGGCCCGGACCCGTTCCGGGTCGCACACCAGCACATGCGTGCCGGCGGGCAGCTCGTCGAGCATCAGCACCATCTCGTCGCAGAGCACCGGCGCGAGCGCCTCCATACCGTCCACCGGAATGCCGTCCGCGATCATGTCGAGCATGTCGAGCAGTTCGGGATGCGCCTGTGCCAGCTCCCGGGCACGGGCCCGGACCGGTGGGGTGAGCAGCAGTTCGCGACACGGCGGCGCGAACAGCCGCGGCCGGGCGTCCCGGCCATCCCCGCCGCTCGGGCCGCCGCTCGGGCCGCCGGACGGACCGCCGGACGGGCCGGACAGCGCCCGCTGGTCGGCCACTGAGAACGGCCGGATGTCCTCGACCTCGTCGCCGAAGAACTCCACCCGCAGCGGATGCTCCTCGGTCGGTGGGAAGACGTCGAGGATGCCGCCGCGCACCGCGATCTCGCCACGCCGTTCCACCAGGTCGACCCGGTGGTACGCGGCCCCGACAAGCCGGTCCACGACCTCCCCCAGGTCGGCGCTGTCGCCGACGGCCAACGTCACCGGCTCGAGATCCCCGAGACCGGCGACCTGAGGCTGCAGGACGGCCCGTATCGGCGCCACCACGACCGACAACGGCGGCCGGCCGGTGCTGCCGGGGTGGGCCAGCCGCCGCAGCACGGCGAGGCGCAGCCCCACCGTGTCGGCCCGCGGGGACAGCCGTTCGTGCGGCAGGGTCTCCCAGCTCGGGAACACCGCGACCGTGTCGGGATCGATCAGGCTCGACAGCGCCGCGGCGAGATCGTCGGCCTCCCGCCCGGTGGCGGTGACGGCCAGCACCGGCCGGCCGGCCCGGACCGCGAGCGCGGCGGCGGCGAACGGGCGCAGCGCGGCCGGGGCCGACAGGTCCAGCCGGGGCTCACCGACCGCGGCGACCGCGCGCGCCAGGGCCGGATCCGCACCCGGAGTGACGGTAAGAGCGTCCAACAGCGGGGCGAGGGTCATAGGAGCGTCCGAACCTCTCGGGAACAGCGCACGTTACAGACGAACGACAAACTGCACACAGGACACAGCGTCACGGAGCGGGTCACTGCTGGCGTACCGGGCTGTTCCCCATGGGACGGCGCCCGAACTACCAGCCACCCACGTACACAAGCCCGGCGTACACAACCGCGTTCTCCGCCATTTTACGTGCCGGGGAATCGGCCGCTCCGAGCCACCTCCGTGGGCCCGCCGGTGGACGGGCTCAGCTCTGCTTGCCGCCGGGGCGGGCGTAGCGGTCGGTGGCCTCCGCGTCGACCGTCGCGCGGCGCGCGGTGTCCGCCAGCGGCAGGCCCGCCCCAGCCGCCGGGCCCGCCGGGGCCGCCGGTGCCCCGCCGTGGCCGGCCGCGCTGTCGGCGGAGCCGGAAGCCGCGTCCTCCCGCGACAGGCCCGACGGTGCGGCGGCACGAGGCACGACCACGGGTGACGCGGCCACCCGTGACACGCCGAAGCCGCTGTCAGCGGCACCACGGCCAGCGGGCCGGCGCGTGCCGGGCCGTCCGTCGTGCACCACACCCACCAGGCGTTCGGCCAGGGCCGGCCAGTCCCGCAGGACCCGCGAGAGCTCCCTGATCCGCGTCCGGCCGGTCGCGACCGCGATGACGACATCCGCCTGCATGGCGGACGCCGCCGTCATCGGAAGATCGACAAGAGGGGGTGTCAGCACGATGACAAGATCGACGACCGGTGCCCGGTCGGCCAGGATGGGCACGAGACCGCCGGGGCGGGCCGCCCGGGCCTGCGCGACCCGGTTGTACAGCACATGCCCGCTGCCGGCACCGGACGAACGCGCCATGCAGGTCGGCTCGTGGGCCCACCGGGGCAGCTCGCTGGACACGGCGGGTGGCAGACGCTCCAGGGCCCCGCGCATGTCCGGCTCCGGCGAGGCGTCCAGGATCAGCACGATCCCCTGGTCGTCCGACCAGCTCGCCGCCACCGTCGTGACCAGGTCGGGCGCCAGGTCACCCCGGCCGGCCGGGGTGAGTGCGATGACCTTGCCGGTCGGGGCCAGCACGGAGGCCATGGCGGCGACCAGCCGGCCGGCCGGCAGGTCGTTGCCCCGCCCGCCGGAAATGCTCGCGATCAGCGGAGCACCCAGGACGTCGGCCGCGTCCCCGGCGTCGAGCACCGTCGGGCGGCGCAGGTAGGTGGCGCAGAGCCCGGCCACCGTCAGCAGCAGGCCGGCCAGGGCGCCGACGAGCGTGTTGCGCGCCAGTTTCGGAGCGACCTTCCCGACCGGGGAAGCGGGCTCGGCGAGGGTCACCGCGGCCGGCGTGCCGGTGGCCTGTACCTGCGGGATCTGCCGGTTGAGCTCGGCGAGCTGCGCGTTGAGGGTGGCGACCTGGGTGGCCAGCGTCTGGCCGTCCGCGGTCCTCGGCAGCGCCGCCAGCCTCCGGAGGTTCTGGGAGATCTCGTCACGCAGCTCCGTCAGCGAACGGGCCGTCCCGCCGCCGGCCGCCTGCTGCTGGGTGAGAAGCTGCTGGTAGGCGGCCTCGACGGCCTGGACGAGACCGGTCGCCCGCTGCTCGGTATCGCCCCTGCCGGTGATCGTGAAGAAGTCGCCCCGTTCGGACGCGGTGATCGTCAGCCGCTCGGCCACCTCCCGCCGCGGCAGGCCCAGCTGCTTGGCGGCCAGATCGAGCGTCACGGTGGAGCCGGCGAGCTGGGCCTGGGTCTGGACGATCCGGGCGGCGTCGAGATGATCACTGCTGGGTAGCGCCTGGGAGGCACCCAGGAACACCCGGCCGGTCGCCTCGAAACGCTCGTCCCGCTGCTTGCTGACGGCCAGCGCGCAGACGGCACCGACGACCGCCCCGAGGATGATCACCAGCCACCGGCGCCGGAGCAGCCGGAACGGCGAGATTCTGGGCAGCGCGCGCTCGGCTTCCGCGCGCGGCCAGGCGGCCCGGGTCACCGGAACGTCCTCCTCGGGCCACGAGAAAATACAAGATCATAGGAAAACGCGAAAAGCTGGCGGACGCGGACACCCCCGTAGCACCTGTCCTGCGCAGACATTACAGCCCCCTGGATTCCCTGAGACCTCCCGGACCTTCCAGATCGCTGGAACGGCGGGCACCCCCGGGGGCGAGAAAGCCGGTGGCCCCACCGTCCTCAAGCATTGAAACTACACGGCGCGTCCGCCACGTGTTTCCGCGGCAGCGGAACCCGCCGAAGAAATCATTCAGTCACGCAAAGTAATGGACGTGCGGAAGGCGTGGCCGCCGCAACCGGCCACACCGACACAACCGGCTCCGGCGGCAACGGCGTCCGACGGCACCGGCGCCCGGCCACGGAAACGTGGATCACCGATCGGGGCCGGGACGCGCGGCCCGCCATCCCCCGTCCGCCACCTCACCCGGCATCCCTGCCCGGCCGCCCCCACATGGCGCCTTCGCCTGGCACGGAGCTATCCACAGCCAAAAAGACAAAAAGACAACTAACACACAACCGGACGAGGAACCGGGACGATGAACTTGCCGCCCCTGCGGGCGAACGCCGCCTGCTGATCCATGATCTCGTCTCTGACGTTCCAGGCCAGCAGGAGCAGGTAGTGCGGCTGGCGCTGGGCCAGCACGGCCGGGTCGAGGATCGGCGTACGCGCGCCCGGGATGTACTTGCCCTGCTTGTCGACGTTGCGGTCGACGACGTACTGCACAAGATCGGTGGTGATACCGCTGGAGTTCAGCAGCATGGCGCCTTTGGCCGCGGCGCCGTAGGCGGCCACGCTCCGCCCGTGCGCGCGCAGCTCGTGCAGGAGGGTGAGCAGCTCGGCCTGTGACTCGCGCACGTCGTCGGCGAAACTCGCGTACCGGTCGAAGGTGTCCAGGCCGGCGGCACGTTCACGGTCAAGGCGCCTGCCCACCCCCGGGCCGGGTCTTCCGGCCCGGCTCAGCCGCCAGCGCAGGATGCCGCCGGGATGCTCGGGGAACTCCTCCACGTCCGTCAGGCGCAGACCGTGACGGCGCATCAGCGCGTCCACGGCGATGGTGGAGAAATAACAGGAACGATCATGGTCGACGGCGTCGAACCCGGTGTGGTCGAGCAGGGCTCCGACCCCGGAGTCATCCACTTCGACGATCCCGTCATCGGCGAGCAGGACGGACATGCCCTCGGCGAAGCCGTTCGGATCGGGGAGGTGCGCCAGCACGTTGTCGACGATGATGACGTCCGCCCGCAGCCCCTCGGCGGCCAGCGACCGGGCGAGCCCGGCGTCGAAGAACTCCGTACGGGTCGGCACGCCGATCGCGCGGGCGGCGGACGCGAGTGCGGGTGACGGCTCGATGCCGAGCACCGGGATCCCGCGTTCGGCGAACGCCCGCAGCAGGCACCCGTCACCGCTCGCGATCTCCACGACCAGGCTGTCGGGGCCGAGAGCACGACCGGCGATGATTTCCCTGGCACGCCTGTCCGCATTTCGGCGCGGCGTGTCCCCGGACGACGGGAAGGGCCGGTAACCGGCGCCGAAAATCTCCTCCGCCGGGATGGCGTGGGTGAGCTGGACCAGCGCGCAGGAGGCACAGAAACCGATCTCGAGGGGAAAGACGGGCTCGGGCTCGGCGAGGTCGTCGGGCCGCAGCAGCCGGTTGGCGATCGGTGTCCGCCCCAGGGAGAGGAACGGGCGTGGCCGCGGCCCGCCACACGAGCGGCAGGCTTCGACCGGGACGGCCGTCACCTGCTTACGGGCCAGTGGCTGATCGACGGACTCGACTGACATGCGATCCCCTACCTGCCTTTCGACCGGCACCTGGTTCTGATCGACATCTGGTTCTGACCGGCATCTGGTTCTGACCGGCTCCGGGGCGCTGGCCGCCGGAGCTTTTCCCCCGGTCGACATGGCCTACCAGAACGACATGGCCCACCAGAACGTATCGGAATGACATTGCATACCGGAATAGCGTGGTGTACAGAGATGTGGCTCACAGGCGACGTGGCTCACAGGCGATAACGCGGGGCGGCCGCGTGAACAGGGCGGCACCCACCAGGGGAATTACCGGTCGGGAGGGTGACGCGCATCATCGAGCTGTCACCTTCGGGCGTGCCGCGATCCACTCGCGGCACACTGGAGGGCCATGATAGTGGCCTGCCCGGGGCTTCCGACAAGATCAACGGCTGTGACGAACCAGTCAGCCCCAACAACCGAGGACGACGAACCAGCCGGCCGCGACGGCCGAAGGCGACGGGCCAGCCAACCCAGCCGTGACCAGCGCGGCCGCGGCCGGAACAGCCCCGGCGAGACGACCATGACCGGAACCAGCGCGAACGGAACCACCACGAACGGAACCACCGCGAACGGCATGCCCGGCACGTCCGGCCCGGGGCGCCCGCTCAGCGGAACAGGGCCGGCGACCATGCCTGCGGGACGAGGATGCGCGGCGCGCCCGAACCGTCCGCCGGCTCGGCCCAGGTATCGGTGATCGAGGCGGCGCTGCCGTCCCGCGGCAGGCCGTAGACGACCGTGTCGTTGTCGAACCAGGCGATCTGGTCGTCGACGCTGCGCTGGTCCGCCAGCTCGGTGCGCCGCATCGTCTTCAGGTCGAGCACGGTCGCCCGCCAGCGCACCGGGCCGCCGTCGGCGGCCACCCGCTGCTTGAAGGCGATCCGGGTGCCGTCGGGGGACAGCGACGGGCACTCCACGTTGGTCGTGAGCGTGTGCACCTGCCGGGCCCGGACGCTGCCCCGGACCAGGTAGGTGGTGCCGCCGGTCGCGAACGTCGCGTAGAAGGTGTCGTCGTCCGAGGCGAACGTCACACCCCAGAAGTTCTGGTCCGCCGGGTTGATCCGCTGGCCGTCCCGAAAGATCGCGAACTGCTCGAGACTACCCAGCTCGCGCTGCTTGCGGACGTCGTAGAGGGTGGTGGCGGTGGAGAAGGCCGGGCCGGCGTAGGCATGCCCGGAGACGAACACCGTGACCGCGGCCAGATGGCCGTCGCGGGACAGGCGTGCCCGGCTCGGCTCACCCGCCACCCGGAAGCTGTGGACCGGACGGAGGTCGGGACCGAACAGGTACGCCTTGTACGTGGTCACCACGCCGCGTTCGGCGCCGAGGCAGAGACCGGTGTCACCGGCGATGTCCACCCGCTCACACGTCAGCGAGGTGACCTCCCGGGGGCCGGCGGGGCTGTTCAGCGGCACCATCGCCACCCGGCCGTAGGAGGAGTCCCGGGCCGTGCTCCGAAAAACGATCTTCGGTTCGCCGGTCAGCGGGGCCGTGCCGGCCGTCCCGGCCGGTGATCCGGAGCGGCGCGGGTCCGTCGCGTCGCGGTGGGCCACATACAGCCCGTAGCTCCCGGCCAGGAGTACGCATACCACCAGCAGCGCCACGAACACGAACAGTCGTCGACGTCGTCCGGTGGACGCCGTGGCATCCGGTTTCCGGCCGGCGCCGGGCCTGCCTGATGT
>NZ_CEVIVC010000025.1:6250-11653 GCF_982290645.1 Protofrankia sp. CiP1_Cm_nod4 | reverse complement strand
GCCGCGCTTGCCGGGCGCGGTGGGCGCGGCGGGCCGGGGCGGACCGGGCGGACGTCCACGGGCCCGGGCCGGGTCAGCCATCGGTGCCCGTCTCCTTTCCGCTGTCCTGCGTCACAGGCGTCCCCGTCGGGCCGGGCCCACCCACCGGGCCGGGCGCGCCCACCGGGGCGAGCACCCGGGCCCGGGCGAGAACGGCCACCGCCACGAGGCACCCGGCGGCTCCGGCCCCGCCCGCCAGCCACAGTGCCGAGCTGGCACCGTACAGCGTCCACAGCGCACCGAACCCGGCGGATGCCGCCAGTTGCCCGAGCGCCACCCAGGTCTGCAGGAGCGCGATCCCGGTGGTCCGCGACCCGGCCGGCAGCAGCGCGCTCGCCGCCGCGGGCAGGACGCCGTCGGTCGCCGCGTAGAAGGCCCCGAGCAGCGCCAGGCAGCCGAGCAGGACGGCGGCACCCGGCCGCGGCACGAGGAGCAGCAGGTAGACGGCGACCAGCAGCACGTAGCCGATGATCAGCATCCGGGTGCGGCCGGTCCGGTCGGCGATCCGGCCCAGGGGGACGGCCAGGGCGAGGTAGACGCACGACGTCCCCGCCGCGAGCAGGGGGAAGTAGTAGGCCGCGAGATCCACCTCCTGCTGGAGACGGAGGTAGACGAAACCGTCACCGATCGTGCACAGGGACAGAGCCCCAGCGACGATGGTGAGCGCACGGTAACGCCTGTCGGCCAACAGACCGATGGCGGCCCGCATGGTGCGCACGGGACGGCCGGACGGCTCACCCCCGCCCGGCGCGTCCAGAGAGTCCGGCGTGCCGGGCGGGACCGGCGGGCCCGATATGGCCGGCGCGGCCGGCGGATCCGGTACGCCTGGTATGCCCGATACGGCCGGCGCGGCCGGCAGGCTCGATGCGGCCGTGGATACCGCCACGGCCTCGACCGGCCCGGCACCGGACACAGGAAGATCGTTCGCGTCGCCGTTGACGGGCACGGTGCCCGCCGTGCCCGGGGGGTGCCGCTCGACCAGGAGGACGATCACGGCGACACCCATCAGAGCCACGCACGCGCTCACGACGAAGACCAGGTCGTACGAGTCCGGCGAGGCGGCCAGCAGGGCGAAGGCGACGAACGGCCCGAGCATCGCGCCGACCGTGTCCATCGCCCGGTGGATGCCGAAGACGAACCCGAGGTCGCTCTCCCGGGAGGTCAGGGACAGCAGGGCGTCCCGTGGGGCCGTCCGCAGCCCCTTGCCTATCCGGTCGCCGGCCAGCGATCCGGAGACCATCGCGGGGGAGGCTGCTCCCAGCACCAGCACGCCCTTCGCGAGCGCGGACATGGCGTAACCGGCCGCGGCGATGTCACGGTGGCGCATCCAGCGGTCGGACAGCAGACCGCTGACCGGCCGTACGAACACACTCACGCCCTGGTAGAGACCATTGACCAGGCCGTACTGGAACGGGGTGAAACCGAGCGTGCCCACCAGGTACAACGGCAGGACGGCGGTGACCATCTCGGTCGACAGGTCGGTGAGCAGGCTGGTGAGCCCGAGCAGCAGCACCGTGGGGCCGACGGCCTGGCGCAGCCGCCGGGTGGCCCGGCCTCGTCCGCCCCGCCCGGCGGGCGTGGGGAGCGTCCCGTCCACGTGGGCGGCGGGTGGTGTGGCCGGAGCGGCCCCGGCCGCGCCCGGCCGCGAGGATTCCGGCGGACGGTCACGCAAAGTCGTGTACATGGCCTCCCCCCTGCCACGGACAGGCTAGGCCACGCAATATCGATCTTTGACACCGCACTGCGCGTCATGACCGCACCGAGCTCCGCTGGAGGGACGCCCGCGGCACGGGCCGCGACGCCGGCCGCGGGCGCCGGCCCCTGGCCGGCCCCGGCCGGGGCACGACGCCAGCTTCGTCCGTCCACCAGCCCGTTGGGTTTGCCCGGCATGTCACACCCAGTATCTGGAGTTATACGTAACTACCAACGGTTATAAATTGTTCACAAATGGTTGCAATTTCACAAAATTGCACGCCAATAAGAACGACCACAGGCAACAAAACAACTCTTGAAACACAATTACGATCAATTGAGCCAACGCGCCAACAGCACTCTGTGAAATATGACGGTGACTCTCGGTGGATGCCCATGAGGAGCGCTACTGTCATTATCAACATCGGGGGGATCAAAGCCGTATTCACGGCTGAAGGAGGAAATTCACAGTGGGCTCACAACGTTGGCTGGGCGGGCGGCTCGTGCCCCTGCTCGCCGGAGCGGCTGTGGCGATCACCGGCGGGCTTGCCGGCTGCAAACCAGCGGTAGACCCGGGGCCGACATCAACACCGACACCACCGGCCGCCATCGCTCTCGCCGCGACACCCACCACGACTGCGTCCTCACAGCCGACAGCGGCACCACCGGCGACGCCCACGGCCACCGCGGCGGCCGGCGTGCCGAAGACGCCGACGGCGGCCCAGCCCGGCGCCCCGGCCCCGGCGCCCGCCCCGGCCAGCAGCTTCCCGAACGCCGGCAACACCGGGGTACCCGCCGGTGTGACACTGACCGACTACACCGGCCCGCGAGAGATCACCAAGGCCAACACCGTCATCCAGAACGCCCGGATCAAGGGCGGCGGCCGCCTCACCATCTCCGCGCCCGGAGTCGTGATCAGAAACAGTGTCATCTCGACCGACGACACCTTCGGTGTCAGCGTGAACAGCGACCAGGTCGCCAACGCCTCGGTCACGGTCGAGGACTCGGAGTTCATCGGCAGCTACGACCCGCAACCGGCCGACGAGATGGCCATCCGGGGCAGGAACTGGACGGTACGCCGGGTGGAGATCCGCGGCTTCCGTGACGGCGGCGGCATCGACGGCGGCAACGTCGTCGAGGACTCCTACCTCCACGACTTCGTCGTCAGCTCGGCCTGTGAGCACATCGACGGCCTGCAGGGGCTCGGGAACACCGACAACATCACGATCAGGCACAACACGATCGACATCGCCCTGGACCACTGCATAGCGGGTGTGGTCCAGCTCGGCACCGAGTACGGCAGCAACCACAACGTCACCGTCGACAACAACTGGCTGGCCGGCGGCTCGTGGATCTTCTACTCCAGCCTGCTCCCCGGCGGTTCCAGCGACGAGATCAAGTTCATCAACAACCATCTCAGCAAGAAGTACTTCCCCAACTACGGGGTCTACGGCGTGGCCCACGACTGGAACCCCGGCGTGGCCGGCGTCCAGTGGTCCGGCAACGTGGACGCCGACACCGGAAAGGTCATTCCGGCACCCGTCACCTGAGAGCACGGGCGACCGCCGACGCCTGCGGACGACTCCACCATGAGACTTCCGTGATGTTGTCGTGGCATCACCGTGACATGACATCGCTGTGACAACGGTGGCCCGGGCTCACCTCCCGGGCCACCGTTTTTCGCCCTCAGCACTTTCCCCAGCACCTCGCCCGCCAGCCCCTTACCCGCGGGCCGTTGAGGCATCCATACCGTTTCCGGCTGTCAGGAGTGCGTGACGGCAAGGAAAGGGCTCGGGGTGCCGTGCCAGAAGATGGCCAGGTCGTCGCGGGCTCGGGTGGCGGCGACGAAGAGCAGGGAGCGGTCGCGCATCCGTTCTCGCAGGTAGCGCTTGGGGTCGCTGTCCTGGTAGCTCTCGATGGCGCTGCGCGGTACCAGCCCGGCGCACACCCCGCCAATGATCATCCGTCGGTATTCGAGCCCCTTGAAGCGGTGCATCGTGCCCACGTGCACACCGTCGTGACGCTTCGGCCCCTCCGGGCCGATCTCGACAGCGATGATCCCGTCCTCGGTGAGGCGTTGGATGACCTCGCCGGCCATCTGCCTGGTCGGTACGCACACCGCGATCGAACCGTCCGATGGCAGACCACCCGTCGCCGAACTGTCGGCCGGCGGGCCGTCGGGCGCCGCCAGCCACGTCCGTACCTGACGGCTGATCAGCTGCTGCTCCTCGGCCCAGGTGCCCACGCCGCGCAGCGCCGGCCGGCCACCCCGCAGCAGCGAGCGGTATCCGGCAAGGTTCTCCTCGCCGCCGTCCAGATCGTCGTATGTCTCCCCGCTGAGCAGCTCCAACGCCGTTCCCAGGATCTGCCGGGTGGTGCGGTAGCTGAGGGTCAGCCTGGCCGAACGCCCGCGGATATTGATCCCGAGGCTGCCCAGGGTGACATAGTTGTCGTAGATGCGCTGATGGGTGTCGCCAGCGAGGAACATGTCGTCCGGCATGGGCGGGACCATGGCACGCAGCATCTTCCAGTGCGCGGCGCCGAGGTCCTGCGCCTCGTCGACGATGACGTGCCGGTAGCGGTAACGCAGGGTGGAGCCGGAGCTGTGCTGCCCGCGCAGCGCCCGCTGGATCTGGGCCTGGCGGTCCATTTCCAGGCGCGCGGCGCGGCCGGCCAGCTGGCGCCAGGTCCATATGCCGTCGTCCTCGAGCCGTTTTTCGAACCGTTCGGTGAGCCGCCAGATGACGTCCCGGTCCTGTCGGGTGAGCGCGCGGCCGCGGCCCGGCCGGCGTGCCTTGAAATAGTCGGTCCGTGAGTTGAGGACCTGCCCGAGGACGACCTGGGACCATTCGGCGGCCAGGAACTGCGGGTCCCAGCGTGTCTCGCCCAGTTCGAGGAGCATGGCCTGCCACCGCTCGGCGGCGACGGTGTCGTCGACGATCCGGCGGCGGCTGTCGAGCCCGGCCTCGGCGACGATCCGGCCGGCCAGCTTGTCGATGTTGACGATGTCCACCCGGGCGAGCAGCTCCGGGCCGGCCAGTGCCAGCAGCCTGGTGCGCAGGTCGGCGGCGAGGTTGCGGTTGAAGGTCGTCAGCAGGATCGGTTTGTCGTCGCCGGGTGGCAGGTGTTCGGCCAGGTAGCGGGCTCGGTGCAGGGCGACGATGGTCTTGCCGGTCCCGGGGCCGCCGCCGACCCGGGCCGGCCCGTTGTACCGGCGTTCGACCAGTTTGCGCTGGGTGGGGTGCAGGAAGACCTGCCAGCGGGCGAACGACTCGGCGAGGATCGCCCGCAGGGCCTCGTCATTGCTGGTGACCTGGGTTGACGGGCGCTGCACCGCCGCGGCGAAGTCGTCGGGGTTGACCGGCTCGTCGGCGCGGACGGGGTCGGTCACCTCCTCGAGCACCTGCTCGTAGGTCTTGCCGTCGTACAGGGCCAGCAGGACGTCGGCGGTGAGCTGCGGGGCGATATCGGCGAGGGCGAGCAGCTCGTCCTCGGTGACGATCCGCCGGATGAGCGGGATCAGCGGCTCGGAAACACCGAGGTCGAGGAGGATCTCGTCGCTGATGCCGGCGAACAGCGGGCGCGGCCCGCCCTTTTCCGCGGCATCGGCGTCCCCTGCCTCCCCGGCTTTCTCGCCGCCGGCTTTCTCGCCGCCGGCCTTTTCGCCGCCGG
>NZ_CEVIVC010000025.1:0-5736 GCF_982290645.1 Protofrankia sp. CiP1_Cm_nod4 | reverse complement strand
GCCGCCGTCGGGACGACGCTCGTGCGGACGGTGCCCGTCCGGGTCGGGTGGCAGCAGACGGCCGACAATGCTGTCACCGACCGGTGACAGGTCGACGACCTCGATACCGCCGGTGACCCGGTTGATCTGGTACTGGTACCGGTCGAGGCTGTCGTACACGTCCTTGCGGTCGCGGACCGAGACAAGCAGATAGTCCTGACCGCCGACGTGGAGCAGCAGCGCCCGGAAATCGTTCCCGACTCGGGCCGACCACAGCCGTGGATCGCCACTGAGCCGTTTGAAACGCAGTTTCGGGTTCCACGGGTTACGCCGGAAAAGGTCCTGGAACTCGTAGACCGCGCCCTTGCCGGTACGCGACAGCGCCAGGATCTCCTTGTCCGCACGCTCCAGGATCCGCAGCGTCACCCCGCCCTGGCCGCTCACCGGTCTGTGTCCTCTCGTGATCCGTCGACCGATCCACCGGATACGGCCGATCCAGCAGGTACGACGATCTTCTGGACGAGTTCGTCGACGGCCCACCGGGTGGCTGTCCGGGCGTCCCAACCGGCGGCCGTGTACGCTGCGTCCCGATCGGCGATCTCGGCGTCACCAGCTGTGGAGCCATCAGCCGTGGAGCCGTCGGCACCGCCGGGACCGGTGGCGTCACCGGGCTCGGCGGCCACGGGGCCGAGGAGCACCGCCACCCGGGCCGCGGGCCATGCGACCTCGGCCTGCCACGCCTGGTCACCGATCTCGTAACCGATCTCGGGCGGCGGCGCACCGGCGGCCAGCACGCCGCGTACCAGCTGTTCCAGGCCGGGCTCGTCCGGGTCGAGCAGGTCCAGCACCTCCTGCCAGCGTGGGTCCGCCGGCCGCGCGCCGGTCGCCGGCGGCCTGGCCGGCAGGAGTGACACTCGGCCGAGCAGTGACGCCCGGCCGAGCCAGGACGACGTCTCGTCGTCCAGCGGGAGAGCCCGCGCCACGGACAGCAGGCCGCCGCCTTCGGCGACCGCCAGCAGCCCGGGGTCAAAGGTGCCCAGTGCGGAGAGCGCGAGCTGGACGCCGTCCCCGCGGCCGGCGTCGAGGAACTGCACCAGGTTGGTCCAGTACAGCCAGGCGGCCCAGCGGATCCGGTGGTCCTCCTCGTCGGCGGCGATGGTCGCGGGCCGGTCGTCGACCGCCACCAGGGCCGACCAGGCCCGGTCCGTGCTGCCGGCCCGCTCGTCGACGATCAGTACGAGCGGGCAGCCGCCGGTGTCGGCGACCCGCAGCAGAATGATCGGGTCGAGCCCACGCGAGGGGAGATCGTCGCCGCGCAGCGCCGCGGTGACCCGGTCGGCGACGTGCCGGGAGCCCGACGAGGTGGCCACCGCGCCCGGCTGTCTGAGCAGCCCGGCTAGCCCGCCCTCGGCCCGGGCCCGCCACAGCCGCGGGTCGGGATCCCGCAGGAACGCCAGCAGCGTTTCGACCGGGTTCACCCAGACCGTGTCGTTGAGCTCTCCACCGTCGCGCCCGGTGCGCTGCTGGTAGTAGTCGCGGGCGGCCCGCCGCCCGAGGCCGTGGTACGGCGACCACACCCGCGGCCGGCCGCCGCCGGCTCCGCCCACACCATCGGCCCCATCGGCCCCATCGGCCCCGTTGGTCCCGTTGCGCCAGGCCTCCACGTCGTCCCAGGTGAGCTGGAAGACGTGCACGCCGTGGGCGCGCAGCCGGGTGCGTTTGTCGGCGTCGTCGGCGAGCCGGTTGTGTTCGCTGGACGCGTGGTAGCGGTAGCCGTCGAGGTAGACGGCCACCTCGGCGGGGGCGGCGTCCAGACGGACGAAGTGGATGTCCGGCCGGGTGCCGCGGATGGTGTTCTGCAGCTTCATCCGCCAGTGGACGACCTGGCCGTCGGGGGTCTCCATCCGCAGGTCGGCGATGCGGGCGCCGTCCTGGTCGGCTGCCCGGGTGATGCTGGCACGGCTGTCCGGGCGCTGGCCCCAGTCGAGCAGGGCCCGCAGGAAGCGCAGTTCCAGTTCGCTTTCGACCTGGTCGAACAGGGAGATCTCGCTCGTGCGTACCGACGGCCCGACCGTCCAGGGCTCCAGCAGCTCCCCCAGCATGCTCAGCGCCTCGGCCCGGATCATCAGGGGGAACTCCCTGTCCCGGGCGTAGCGCAGCAGGCAGCGGTGGCAGGCCGGTTTACCTTCGGTGACGCAGCGGCAGTCCGCGATCACATCCCGGGCGGCCTGGAGCACGTCGCGGAAGCTGTCCGGGTCGCTGATCCGGTGCAGGTAGCCGGTGCCGCCGGGCTGGACGTCGTGGACGACCAGGAACCGGCGGGTGTGCCCGGTCTCCTGGTCGGGCATGACCGCCTTCACGATCCGCAGATGGTCGGGGTCACCGCCGTATCGGGCGGCGATGCCCAGGCGCAGGGCCGCGGCGAAGGAGACGATCCGCTCCTCGACGGCGGCGGTGACCGCCGGCACCAGGATGCGCAGGGCCTCGGTGCGCAGCTCGTGGGCGAGGATCAGCGGGACGTGCTCGGCGGCGTGCGGGGCGCGCCGATAGCGGCACCACAGCCGGTGGTGTTCGGCCGCTTTGTCACCGGGGCGGCCCGGCCCGCTGGCCGAGGTGGACGGCGCGATCGCGGCGAGGCCCGTCGTCGTCGGCGGCCGGTCGGTGGTGGTGCCGCCGCACGAGGTGCACGTGTAGAAGGGGCTGAGCCGGGTGTCGACCCCGGCGAAAATGTCGCTGGCGGGCCGGTCGTAGTGGGCCACGCCCAGGTTGAACTCACGGATGACGGCCTGACGGGTGTAGTCGACGCCGAAGGTGACGTGGCTGTGCCGCCAGGACCTCTCGACGTGGGCCGGGTCGACGTCGACGGCGATTGCCGTGGTGTAGGGCCTGACGTCGCGTTCGTCGGAATCATCGTGGATCTTCGCGTCGTCCCGCCGGTCGTGCGCGGTGACCTTGGTGGGCCGCAGGACGGTGAACAGGTTGCCCGCGTCGGCGATCGCCGGGCTGGCGCAGCGGGGGCAGCGGCCGGTGTCCTCGGCGGCCAGCGTGGTACGCACGTAGCCGCAGGCCGGGCAGACCCGCCACTGTTCGTAGGCGGGCCGGTTCGGCGAGCCGATGTCGAGGCCGGAGATGGTGTGCCGGTAGCCGAGGACGTAGTAGCTGTTCCCGGGGGCGAGTTCCACCAGCGCGGGACGGGCGGGGCGGTTGTACTCCCGCAGTTCGCTGTGGAAGACCCGGTTGTCGTCGCTGCTGCGGTCCTCCCAGGTGAGGGTGGCTTCCAGCGCGGTACGGGTGTCGATCAGCGCGTAGTTCGGCAGCAGCCCGGACTCGACGAGGGTGCCGTGCGCCGAGGCCCTGCCAATCTGCCCGATCCGCTGTCTGACCGCTCGGCGCTCGGCCCGCAGGGCCCGGTGGTCGCGGTCCTGGTCAGGGTCGGACGTGATCAGCAGGGCCGCGGCCTCCTCGATCGCGTCGAGCCGGTGGCGCAGGTCGGCCAGGCGCGCGTCCCACTCGTCCCGCACCGCCTGGACGGCCTGGGCGAGCCCGCCGGTGGCGTAGGCACGCAGCTCGGCCGCGGCGGCGGCGCTGACACCGGCGGCGGAGGCAGCGCCGTCCGTGCCCTCCAGGCCGGCGGCGCCCGCGCCGCCCGTGCCGCCCGCACCGCCGGTGCCGCCGCCGAACAGGCCGAGGAACTCGCCGACGACCGTGTCACCGACGGTGAGAGCGGCGTCGGTGAACGAGGTGAGCCAGCCGGACGGCCCGAACAGCGCCGAGGCCAGCCGTGGCAGGGGCAGGACGCCGGGGAACCGGCCGCGGGCGGCCAGGTCCACCAGGTGTGCCACGTACTGGCGGCGCAGGATCTCCACGGCGGAGAGGTAGCAGCCCGGTGGGAGGATCTCCCCCGCGATCATCTCCCGTGGGTCGGTGAGGTAGTAACGGTCGCGTTCGCGGCGGCCCAGCAGGGTCAGCACGAGCGCGTTGCCGCTGCGCCGCCCGGCCCGGCCCGCCCGCTGCACATAGTTCGCCGGCCCCGCCGGCAGCGACGCCAGCACCACCGCGGACAGCTCACCGATGTCGATGCCCAGTTCCAGGGTGGGGGTGCACGACAGCACGTTCGGGTCGGTGTACCGGGTGCCGTCCCGGAACTGTTTTTCGATCTTCTCCCGCTGTGGGCGGGTCAGCATGCCGGTGTGCTCGCCGGTGACGACCCGGAAGATCCCGCCCTCGGTGTACAGCCGGCGGTAGTAGTCGGCGGGCGCGCCCGTCACGGGGCTGGGACGGGTGGTGTCGGGGGTGAGCCGGCCGGCGCACCGGTAGCGCTGGCAGCGCTGCCCGGCCCAGTCGGCCGCCCGGTGCGGGGGCACGGTCTGCGTCCAGGCGCAGATGTCGCAGCGGAGCGCGGCGGCGGCCACCTCGTCGTCACCGAGCCTGACCACATGGATGTGGCCTGGTTGCAGCCCGTAGACGACGCTGGTGCCGTCCTCGGCGACCCGGCGGGCCAGCACCCCCTCGTCGGCGAGGACGGGCAGCAGCCGGGCGAGGTAGTCGGTGGCGTGCTCGCGGGAGAGCTCCAGGCAGCGGACCGCCCAGTCCTGGTACCAGTTGCCGCGGGCGGTCAGGACGTCGAACTCGCTGCGGCGTTTCGGCGCGGACAGCAGGAACGCCGGCGCGGACACCCCGCGGGGGAAGGCGGGCATCCCGTTCGGCCGCCCGCCCCACACCTTCCAGCGCGCCCCGGCCTGGCCGAGGTAGCCGTCCAGCCAGCGGTGCCGGATCGCGCCGCGGATCCGCAGCCGTTCGAGCAGCCCGCGGACGAACGCCAGCCAGGTCACCTCGTCCGCGGGCGGGATGGTGGCCGCCGGCCCGTGTACGAACACGTCCCGGCACAGCGCGGCGATCTTCTCCGGTTCGGTGAGGGTGACCTCGGCGGCCACGGTGCGGGTCAGTTCGAGGGTGCGGCCCTGCCGGGAGCGCAGGCCGAACTCCATGATCGCCGCGAAGGCGAGCCGGTCGGCGATGAGCTGCCAGACCTCGCTGCCGCCGGCGTGCTCCCCGGCGAGCAGCCCGTCGATCCCGGGCTGGTCGTGCAGGTCCGGCGGGACGATCGCGGCCAGCGTCCCGGGGTCGGACGCGGGGCTGGTGGCGGCGGCGATCAGGTCCGCGAGCAGGTCGTTGAGGGCCACCGGTGTGCCGGGGCGCAACTGGTCGACGAGCAGCGAGCGCAGCGAGAACGTGTACGACCGGGTGGCGACGAAGCCGGCGCGGTGCGCGGCGTCCTGCACCGAGTCGTTGAACAGCAGCGTCCGGCGTTCCCGGCCGGTGAGCTCGCCGCTGGTGAACAGTTCGGTGACCGCGACCGAGGCGAGGGTGGCGAGCCCGGCGCCGAGGTAGCGGACGCCCTCGTCCAGCCCGCAGGCCGGGCAGCGGTCGGCTTCCGCGCCGGCGATGTCGGCGAGGTCGCCGAGCACGGCGACGCCGTCGGGGATGCGGGTGGTGCCGCGGCCGGCCTCCCCGGGGGTGTCCCGCGCCGGGTCGAACGGCCGGACCCGGCTGCCGGCGGAGTCCAGGACCAGCAGGCCCCGGCCCGGGTTGGCGATCTCGTTCGCCGTGGCCGCGACGAACGCCCTGACCCGGCGCTTGTCCGCGCCGACGCTCGCCCGGTAGATCCGGTCCGGGTCGGTGACCAGCTCCTGGGGGTCGCGTTCGGGTGAGATGGCCGCCCAGCCGGACCGGCCGCAGTGCCGGCAGTGGATCGCC
>NZ_CEVIVC010000024.1:48536-52411 GCF_982290645.1 Protofrankia sp. CiP1_Cm_nod4 | reverse complement strand
GGGGCGGACGGCGTGCCGGGAGACGATCAGCCGCAGGAGGCGGGCCGGGGGCGGGCCGGTCTCCTCGACCTCCTCGACGCAGGCGTCGTCCAGGTCCGGGACGGCTCGCAGCACCGGCTGGCGCACCCGTTCGATCATTTGTTCCACCCGCTGCATGGCCAGCATGCCGGCCATCAGGAGGAGCGGAAATCCCAGCACAACCGCCACCGATCCGGCCACCACGTCCCCCGGCCCCCATCGACAACACGGAAAGTTCCGATGTGATCCCTTTCCGTTATCTCGCTATCGGTCCTACCCGTGGTCGCGGGGCATTCACTTCCTGCCGCCGACTTCGTACCCAGAGGGTGAGTACCGCCGCGGACGCCGGACAGTGGTGGCTGGCGGCGGTATCATTACCGGGCCCAGCCGGGCGCCGATCGTAAAGCGGTGCCTGTCACCATGTCTGTTATGCCGAGGTCCGCCGTGACGCAGTCGGCCGGCTCGGGTGGCCCCCCGATGAGCGGGCACCGCCACAGGCCCTGGTCGGTCGGGCGGGCCGTGCCGAGCGACGCCGAGCTGTGGACGCGGACGCGGATGCTGGTCGAGCAGATCGAGGTCGCCCAGGCGGAGATCGTCCTGCACCGGGCGGCCTACGAGCGGGCCACCGAGGAGGAGACGGCGGACCGCCCGTGGCTGCGCAGCCCGGTGGAACGTCTCTCGATCGCCCGGATCGCCCGCGCGCTGGCCGCGGAGCTGGCCGCGGTGGGACGCTTCCGGGTGTGGGCCGAGGAGCTCCACTACTTGCAGGAAGAAGCCCGCGCCCGCGGGTGCGGGGCGGCCGGCTGACGGGATCGTGGGACCGGCTACGGCCGGGCCCGCGAGCGAGGGCATGCCGAGGGCCTTACACCGAGGGCTTCACGTGGCGGAGGGCCCCACATGGAGGGGCCCACGTTGAGGGCTTCACACTGAGGGCCCGGTACGGGGCCCTCACACGGAGGCTGCGAGGTCCTCCAGCAGCCGGCGGGCCCGCGTCGCCCCGGTGAGGTTGCCCTTCTTCTCGTAGCAGGCGACCGCGGCGTCGACCTTCGGCCGGACCAGGTCGCTCTGCCCGGTCCGGTGGAGCACCTCGGCGTAGGTCAGCCAGGCCTGCGCCTGCCCGTCCCAGTCGTCGGTCCGGCCGGCGAGGTCGCAGGCGGCCTCGGCGAACCGCACGGCCTCGACCTCCCGGTCCCGCCCCCGCATCGCGAGCAGTTTGGCGTGCACCCCGCACCAGCCCGCCTGGGCGGGCACCTGGTCGCCGGCGGCGGCGTCGCGGGAGCGCGACACGTAGGTGGCGGCCTCGTCCAGGCGCCCGAGCTTGACCAGGACGTCGGCGAGGGCCGCGGCACGGGTGGCCAGGTGCGCGCGCTCGCCCATCCGGGCCAGCCGGCGGCAGCTGCGCCGCAGCTCGTGCTCGGCCGTGTCGAGGTCGTCGGTGAGCAGGGCGATCCGGGCGACGACGAAGCCCCCGTACAGCGGGTCCCCGCGGGGGCTGCGCACGTCCCAGTCGATCGCCTCGGCCCGGATCAGGTGCTCCATGCCGGCGTCGACGTCCCCGGCCATCGTGTGCAGCAGCGCCAGCTGGGCGAGCAGGGAGCGGCGCAGGCCGCGGTCGTCGCCGACACCGGCCAGCGCCCGCTGCGCGCGCTCGATCGACTCGCCGACCGGCCGGGGAGCCAGGCTGAGCAGGTGGACGAGGTCGCGCCTGGTCGTCTGGACGTCGCGCAGCACCCCGGACTCCTCGGCGTGCCGGACGGCGGCCTGCATCGCCCGTTCCGCCAGGGCGTAGCAGCCGGCCGCCATGTAGGCGGCGGCCTGGCTGCGGCAGGCGAGCGCGGCGCCGACCTCGTCCCCGCTCTGCATGAAGATCGGTAACGCCCGGGTCGCCTCGCCGAGGGTCTCGGCGACCAGCCCCTCCGGGCTGGTGGCGAACATCAGCCGCAGGTGGGCGAGGCGGGCGTGGGCGCGCAGGCCGGCCTCGCCGATCCGGGTGGCCCGGTCGGTGGCCTGGCGCAGCATGCGTTCGGCGTCGCTGAAGCGGTCGAAGGAGTACAGCGCCCAGCCAAGGTCGATCTCGGCGCGTATCCGCAGCGGATCTGTCACTGGAAGTAGCTTGACCGCCCGTTTGAGGAGCCCGGCCGCTCCTGTCTCGTCGCCCTGGCGGACCCGGTCGGCGGCCTCGATCAGGCAGGTGGCGGCCTGCCGTCCCAGCTCCTCGGTCTCGGCGTCGCGCAGCCCGAGCGCGACCCGGTACCGGTAGGCCTGCTCCAGGTGATAGCCGACGAGCTCGTCGTGCTCGCCGGGCCGCCCGGCCATCCGGGTCTGCAGCCAGCTCGCGTACCCCTGGTGCAGGTCCGCCCGCTGCCGCTTCGACGTCGCCTGGTAGGCGCAGTCGCGCAGCAGGACGTGCAGGAACCGGAACGCCTCCACCCCGGGCAGGTCCGACCGGTCGGGATGGACCAGCTCCTTGCGGACCAGCGACAGGCAGTGCTCGGCGACCGCCGCCCGGTCCGCCGGGGCGGAGAGCTCCACCACCGCGTCCAGGTAGAAACGCTGCCCGACCACGGCGGCGCGCTCCAGGACCCGCCGCTCGTGGGCGTTGAGCCGGTCCAGCCGGGCGGCGAGCAGCGCGGAGATCGTCGGGGCGACCTGGACCGAGCCCAGGTTGCCGGTGGCGATCCAGCGGTCGCCCTCGCGGCGCAGCAGCCCGTCGTCGACGAGGGCCGCCAGCGTCTGCTCGACGAACAGCGGGTTGCCCGCGGCCGAGTCGGTGATGCGCGCGACCAGCGCCGGGTCGAGGTCGTTCGAGCCCATCAGGGTGCGGATCAGGCGCTGGCAGCGCTCCTCGCTCAGCGGCTGCAGCAGCATGGACGTGGCGTTGAGCTTGCCGCCGCCCCACGTCCGGCGTTCCTCGAGCAGTTCCGGCCGGGCCAGGCACAGCAGCAGGACCGGCGCTTCCCGGGACCAGTCGGCGACGTGTTCGATCAGGTCCAGCAGGGTCGGCTCGGCCCAGTGCACGTCGTCGAACCAGACGATCAGCGGACGTTTCTCGGCGAGCGCGGCGAGGAAGGTCCGTACCGCCCAGAAGCTCTCCTGCGCGCCGACCTCGGCGCCGCCGAGCCCGACCAGGGGTGCCAGCCCGTCCACCACGGCGGCGGCGTCCCCGGTGACGCCGCTGGTGACGTTACCGACCTCCTCCAGCAGCTCGCGCAGGCGGCGGCGGCCCTCGGGCGCGCTCTCGTCGGCGGACATCCCGGTCGCCTGCCGGACCATCTCCATCAGCGGCCAGTAGGTGATGCCCTCGCCGTAGGACAGGCAGCGCCCGGTGAGCACCGTCGCCCGCGGCGCCATCGCCTCACAGAACTCCCGGACCATCCGGGACTTCCCGATACCGGCCGGGCCGAGCAGGGTGAACAGGTGGCAGGTGCGTTCCTCGATCACCTGCTCGAGGGCGTCGTCGAGGCGGCGGCGCTCCCGGTCCCGGCCGATCACCGGGGCGGCGAAGCCCTCGGGCGCGAACCGCGCCCCCGGCCCGATCCCCGGGTGGGTCAGGTCGATCAGGCGGTGGGCCCGCAGCGGCGCCCGCTTGCCCTGGACGACCAGCGGCCCGACCGGTTCGGCGCGTACGTGCGGCCGGATCAGCCGCAGGGTGGCGTCCGCGATGAGGATCTCGTCGGGGGCGGCGGCCTCCTCCAGCCGGGACGCGACGTTGACGGCGTCCCCGGTGACACCGCCGCCCGTCCCGGGCCCGCCGACGGTGACCTCGCCGGTGTTGATGCCGATGCGGATGCGGAAGCGGAACCCCCAGTCACGCTCCAGGTCGGCGTTGAGCACGTCCATGCTGGCACGGATCTCGC
>NZ_CEVIVC010000024.1:40758-48010 GCF_982290645.1 Protofrankia sp. CiP1_Cm_nod4 | reverse complement strand
AGGCCGCCCGGGCGGCCCGCAGCGCGTCGTCCTCGTGCAGGACGGGAATGCCGAAGACGGCGAACACGGCGTCCCCGATGAACTTCTCGACGCTGCCCCCGTGCGAGGAGATCACCTCGCGGGCGGCGCTGAAGAACCGCCACATGACCTGCTGCAGCGGCTCGGAGTCGAGCTGCTCACCGATGGCCGTGTAGCCGGTGACGTCGCAGAACAGGATCGTGACGGTCTTGCGGGCGCCGATCCCGAACGTGGGCTGGGGAGTACCGCAGGAGAAGCAGAAGCGTGCTTCGTCCTGATTGGCCTTTCCGCATGTCGGGCAGGCGACCATGTGCCGGATCGTAGGCCGGAGAACCGCCGTACGGGACAGGATGGCGATGTCAGTCGTTTCCGGTGATCGTGATCTGTCCCACAGTCGTGAGTGACGCGTCCCGACCCGGTCACTCCTGGTTCATGACAGTCGGAAAATCCCGGCCGGCGCCCGCCGGGCCGATCGTTCTTCCCGCGCGCCGCCGTGCCCCGCCGGCCGGCGCCCAGGCCGCGTCCGACGGATGTTCGACCGCGGGTGGCGCCCGGACGGCCACCCGCATCGACCAACATCCGTCTGACACGGCCTAAGCTGGACGGTGTGGCGGCTGGACATGCAGGACACGGGTGTCTAAGAGCCCATGCCGCAGCCCGTGCCCGAAGCGCAGCCCGTGCCCGAAGCGCAGCCCGTGCCGTCGCGGCGGTCGCGATGACGGCGCTCCTGCTGGCCGGCTGCGGGTCGGCCGGCAGCGACATCGAGATGTCCTCGCCGCGGGCCTCGGCCACGGGCCCCTCGGGCGGGCCGGGCGAACGTTCCGGGCCGCCGGCCGCGACCGGCGGGACGGGCGCCCCGGCCCCGGGCGCGCAGGACTCCCCGAAGGCGTCCGATCCCGCCGCGCCGGGCGGCCTCACCGATGCTCCGCCGGGTTCTGACTCGTCGCACTGGTCGCCCACGGTGTTCGTGGGTCAGCCATGCGTATCCGCGCGCGATGTCGCCCCGCGGCAGGCCATCAGCGGGCTGATCCTGTACTGCCAGCAGACGGACACGGGCCAGCCGCGCTGGGGGCTGGCCGGCCCGCCGCCGCCCGACCCGGCCGCTCCCGTGCCGAACGCCGAATGCACCGTCACCGACACCGGCCAGGTCGTCCAGGGGGCCAACGGACGTCCCGTGGTCTGCCTGCGCGATCCCGACGGCAACCTGCGCTGGGGCGACGTCTCCTAGGATCGCCGGCCGCCTCCCCGTCGCGGAAAGTGTCGCCAGCCATGGCATTCGCTGCGCAATGTCATGGTCCTGGCTCGCTCCGGCTTGTTGTTCCGGATTCCGCGCATCCGTACCAAGGATGGTTACCGGCGGGTAGCATGGGTATGAGTTACTGGCCAGTAGGAGTACGCCGGCCCCATCGGTGAGCACCGAGGCCGGCTCTTCCCCGGGAGACAGCCATGGGGCACTACAAGAGCAACCTCCGCGACATCGAGTTCAACCTGTTCGAGGTGCTGGATGTCGACAACACGCTCGGGCACGGCCCGTTCGCCGAGATGGACCGCGACACGGCCCACGAGGTACTCGCCGAACTCGACAGGCTGGCTACCGGCCCGATCGCCGAGTCGTTCACGGACGCGGACCGCAACCCCCCGGTCTTCGACGCCAGCACCGGCAGCGTCACCCTGCCGGAGTCGTTCAAGAAGTCCTACGCCCAGCTCATGGAAGGCCAGTGGTGGCGGCTGTTCGTGCCGCCGCACCTCGGGGGGATGGGCGCTCCGCCCTCGGTCGCCTGGGCCGCCTCGGAGCTCGTCCTCGGGGCCAACCCGGCGGTGTTCATGTACATGAGCGGGCCCACCTTCGCGGCGATCCTCGACCGGCTCGGCAATGCCGAGCAGAAGAACCTCGCCCGGCTCGCGATCGAGCGCCAGTGGGGCGCGACCATGGTCCTCACCGAGCCCGACGCCGGCTCGGACGTGGGAGCCGGGCGCGCCAGGGCGGTACCCCAGCCCGACGGCAGCTGGCACATCGAGGGCGTGAAGCGTTTCATCACCGGTGGTGACTGGGACGTACCGGAGAACATCTTCCACCTCACCCTGGCCCGACCGGTCGGCCACGGGCCGGGCACCAAGGGCCTGTCCCTGTTCCTGGTGCCGAAGTTCCTGGTGGACCCGAACACCGGCGAGCCCCGCGTGCGCAACGGCGTCTACGTCTCCAACGTCGAGAAGAAGATGGGGCTGAAGGTCTCCACCACCTGCGAACTGCGCTACGGCGAGCAGCAGCCCGCGGTCGGCTGGCTGGTCGGCGACGTCCACAACGGCATTGCCCAGATGTTCGAGGTCATCGAGTACGCCCGGATGATGGTGGGCACCAAGGCCATCGCGACGTTGTCCACCGGCTACCTCAACGCACTCGAGTTCGCCCGGACCCGGGTCCAGGGCGCCGACCTGACCCGGCTGATGGACAAGACCGCGCCGCGCGTCACGGTCATCCACCACCCGGACGTCCGGCGGATGCTGATGGTGCAGAAGGCGTACGCGGAAGGCATGCGGGCGCTTGTCCTGTACACCGCCACGATCCAGGACAGGATCGCCCTGGCGCAGGCGGCGGGCACCCGGGACGACCTCGCCGAACGGCTCAACGACCTGTTGCTGCCCATCGTCAAGGGCGTCGGCTCGGAACGGTCCTACGAGCTGCTCGCGACATCCCTCCAGGTCCTCGGCGGCTCCGGCTACCTGCAGGACTATCCGGTCGAGCAGTACATCCGGGACTCCAAGATCGACACCCTGTACGAGGGCACCACGTCCATCCAGGGGCAGGACTTCTTCTTCCGCAAGATCGTGCGGGACCGGAGCACGGCGCTGGGCACGCTGTTCGGCGAGATCCAGGCGTTCGCCAAGGGTGACGCCGGCGACGGCTCGCTGCGGCACGAACGGGAGGCCCTCGGCGTCGCGCTGGACAACGTCCAGTCGATGGTCGCCGCGCTGGTCGGCTTTCTCACCAGCGCGGCGGAGGATCCCCGCAACGTGTACAAGGTCGGCCTGAACACCACCCGGCTGTTGATGAGCGTCGGTGACCTCGTCATCGGCTGGCTGCTGCTGCGCCAGGCCGAGGCCGCGGAGAACGCGCTGGCGGCGCGGGGGACGGCGGGGACCCTGTCGGCGAAGGACCGGGCCTTCTACGCGGGCAAGGTGTCCGCGGCCCGCTGGTTCGCCGCGAACGTGCTGCCCGAGCTGTCCGCCCGGCTCGGCGTCCTGGCGGCCACCGACCTCGACCTGATGGACCTCCCCGAGGAGGCGTTCTGAGTGACCGGCAGCTGGTAGCCGGCTGACCGGTAGCCGGCTGGTAGACGGGTGGCGCGGGCAGGTGCCCCGTCCGCGCCACCGCGGGCCCGTGCCTGGCCCCGGGATGAGGTCGGCATCCCGAGGCCGGCCGCGTCCGTGCCTGTGCCTTTGTGCCATGGATCCGCGTCCGCGCGGATCGGTGCCCAGATCGTCGCCCGCGTCGAGCGGGATCTACGGGAAGTGTTCTCAGGATCTACAGGAAGTGTCCTAGGACGTGCGCAGCGGCGGGAAGGCCTGGTCCAGTTCGTTGCGCATGTCCCGCTTGAGCAGGTCGTCGGTCTCGGAGGCGCCCTGCCCCTCCAGGAGGAACCGCGCGACCCGCAGCGTCAGATCGACCCGTTCAGCGAGGTTGAGAGCACCGTTGAAACGTCCGCTGGAGCCTGCGGAGGTCAGGACCTTGGCGACGAACTCGTCCGCGGCCTGCAGTGCCTCCACGCGCGTCATGCGTTCCACCCCTTTGTGCCGGAAGCCGTACCGGAAGCCGTAAGCAAGGCGCAACCGTACCAGGCAAGCTTCTTCCTCCGTTGTCCACCCCATCCCACCCGCTTTGCTCTGGTTGGGATTCCTGCTCGCTCTGTTGTGTTCACGCCGGTGGATGGCTCTGGGGGCCCGGTCCGCTCGCCCGTTTGTGGCAAAAGGTATCATTTCGACTGCCTGGGGTCGCGGATCGCGGTCCTGGCGGGCTGCCCGTGCCGTCGTCGGTGGGTCAGTTCCAGGCGAGGGCCACGGCCGGGTCGGTGAGCATCCGGGCGGCGTCCGCGAGCACCCTGGAGCCGAGCTCGCCGTCGACGATCCGGTGGTCGAAGGTGAGGGCGAGCTGCGCCACTGTCCGGACAGCCAGCTCACCCCCGTACACCCAGGGCATCGGACGGATCGCTCCCAGCGCGAGGATCGCGGCTTCCGGCGGGTTGAGGAGGGGGGTTCCGATGTCGACGCCGAACACCCCGACGTTGGTGATTGTGATCGTCCCACCGCGCAGCGCCTCTGGTGTGCTCTTTCCGGCGCGGGCGGTGACGGTCAGCTCGTGCAGCGCGTGCGCGAGCTCGACGAGGCTCATCCGGTCCGCGTCCGCGATGTTCGGTACGACGAGCCCGCGCGGCGAGGCCACCGCGATCCCGAGGTTGACGTACTCGTGGACGGCGATCCGCGCGGGCTCGTCGCCGGCCGCGTCCTCCCAGCGGGAATTGACCATCGGATGGCGGCTGACGGCCGTCAGCAGTGCCTTGGCGACGAACAGCAGCGGGGTCACCCTGACGTCGGCGAACTCGGGCAGCGCGGCCAGCCGGTCGCGGGCCGCCATCGTCTCGGTGACGTCCACGCTGATGAACTCGGTGGCCTGCGGCGCGTTCGCCGCGCTGGTCACCATCGCCTGCGCGGCCGCCCGTCGGAGGCCCGTCACCGGGATGCGGCGGACCCGGTCCCGGCCGGCACCCGGGGCGGTGTCCGGGCTGGCGTCCCAGTGGGTGTCCCGGCCGGCGTCATGGCTGGCGTCCCGGCCGGCATCGTGGCCGTTCGTGAGTGTCCGGGCCGCCTCGACGTCGGCGCGGCTGATCGTTCCGTGCGGTCCGGTGCCGACGATCGTGCCCAGGTCGACACCGAGGTCGCGGGCGAGCTTGCGCACCGGTGGTTTCGCGAGCACGGCGACGGCCCGGGCCGGCCGCCGCGGCGCGTCGAGGCCGTCGGGCGGCCGTGGGCTGCCGCCCGCGTCCGCGCCCGTACCCGCCGGCCTTCCCCCGCCTGCCGGATCCGGCAGGCCTGTCCTGGTCGCCGGACCTGTCCCGATTGCCAGATTTATCCTGGTTGTCGGACCTGTCCTGGTTGCCGCGGCTGCCTCGTCCGCCCTGCCTGTCGGGTCCTGGCGTGAGCTCCGGCGCGCGGCCCGCCTGGACACCCCTGGCCCCCCGCGCGGGCCGTACCCGACCAGCACGGGCATCCGCTCGCCATCTCCCTCCCGCGAGCCGGACGCGGGACCGGACGGGTGACCGGACGCGGGATCCGAGCCGGGCGCGGCAGGTGTCTGACCACGCCGCCGCCGGCTCTCCGGAGCGGCCGGGCCGGCCGTGACGGGGATGGCGCCGCCCGCCCGGTGGGTGCCGTTGGTGCTGGATGCACTGCTTTCAGCGGCGGCATCCACGGTGCCGCTTCCGCTTCCGCCGGCGCTGGCGTCGGTGTCGACGGTCACCAGCGGCTGCCCCACCTCGACCGTGTCGCCCGGCTCGGCGTGCCGGACGGCCAGCACGCCCGCGAACGGGGAGGGCACCTCCACCAGCGCCTTGGCGGTCTCCACCTCGGCGATCGGCTGGTTGACGGTGACGTGCTCACCCACCTCCACCAGCCATCGGACGATCTCGGCGTCGGGCAGGCCCTCGCCCAGGTCGGGGAGCCGGAACTGCTCACGTGACACGGTGACCTCCAACTGGTGGCCGGGACGACCGATGACCGAGTGACGGCTGACGACCGGGACCCGGCCCTCCGGCATCACGCAGGCTGTCGAACGTTTCGCTGGTGTGGCCCGGTGGATGCCGGTCAGTAGTCGAACGACCGGTCCACGGCGTCGAGCACCCGGTCGACGTCCGGCAGGTAGTGCTCCTCCAGACGAGATGGCGGATACGGAGTGTCGTATCCCGTGACACGCAGCACTGGGGCTTCCAGCGAGTAGAACGCCTTCTCGGTGACCCGCGCGGCGATCTCCGCGGACAGCGACACGTTCGACGGCGCCTCGTGTACCACCACCAGCCGCCCGGTCCGCCGTACGGACGCGAACACGGGCGACAGGTCGAGCGGGGACAGCGTGCGCAGGTCGATCACCTCGAGCTCGCGTCCCTCCTCGGCCATGACGGCGGCCGCGTCCAGGCAGGTGCGCACCATCGGGCCGTAGGCAACCAGCGTCGCGTCCTCCCCGGTGCGCACGACCCGGCTGACGTGCAGCGGGGTGGCTGTCGACAGCGGCAGGCCGGTGGTCACCTCGGCCTTCTCCCAGTAGCGGCGCTTGGGCTCAAAAAAGATCACCGGGTCGTCCGCGGCGACGGCCTGGCGGATCATCGTGTGGGCGTCGACCGGGTTGGAGCACGCCACCACCTTCAGCCCGGCGGTGTGGCAGAAGTACGCTTCCGGTGACTCGCTGTGATGTTCGACAGCGCCGATGCCGCCGCCGAAGGGGATTCTGACCGTCACGGGCAGGTGGACCCGGCCCCGCGTCCGATAGTGCATCTTGGCCAGCTGGGTGACGATCTGGTCGAAGGCGGGGTAGACGAAGCCGTCGAACTGGATCTCGCACACCGGCCGGAAGCCGCGCATCGCCAGCCCGATGGCCGTCCCGATGATCGCGGATTCCGCGAGCGGGGTGTCGATCACCCGGTCCTCGCCGAAGTCGGCCAGCAGCCCGTCGGTGACGCGGAAGACCCCGCCGAGCCGGCCGACGTCCTCGCCCATCACGACGACCCTCGGGTCGTCCTCCATGGCCGCACGCAGCCCCGCGTTGAGAGCCTTGGCCAGGGTCAGCGTCGACGGCCCGGCCCCCATACCCCGCCGGAGCGACGCGGCCTCCAGGCCCCGCTGGGGTGACGCGGCCACAGCATCCTGCTGGCGCGATGTGGTCGCGGCGTCCCGCTGGCGCGACACGGTTGCGACGTCCTTCTGGCGCGGCATGGTCACAGCGCCTTCCGGACGCCGCGGGCCGCCGTCACGGCTACCGTCGACGCCGGCCGGACCACCGCCGCCCGGACCGTCGCGCCCGTCCGGACGGCCGCGGGTGGCCCACCCGGACGTTCGGCTCGCTGCGCCGTCCCGGCTGGTCGGGACGGCTCGTTCCGGTGCGCCTGCTCATTCCAGTAGGACGGTTCGCCCCGGTGGGACGGCTCGTTCCGGTAGGCCGGTTCGCCCTGCTCGGCCTCGGTGGAGCCGG
>NZ_CEVIVC010000024.1:14027-40699 GCF_982290645.1 Protofrankia sp. CiP1_Cm_nod4 | reverse complement strand
TCGGTGAAGTCGGTCTCGGTGGAGCCGGTCTCGGTGAAGTCGGCGAACGTGGCCCGGGCGTCGACCAGTTCCTCGGTGTCGTGCGCGTACACGTGGTCGAACAGGCTCAGCGGAGCCGGGTCGGGCAGGTTCAGGCAGCGCTGCCGCATGGTGGCCGCGAGCGCGTCGGCCTCCCGGTCCAGGGCGCTGGCCGCGTCGTCGTCCAGCAGCCCGCGGCCACGAAGGTAGGCCGCCATCCGCTGGATGGGGTCGAGGGCGCCCCAGCGCGCGAGCTCCGACGCCTGGCGGTAGCGGGACGGGTCGTCCGCGGTGGTGTGTGCGCCCATCCGGTAGGTGACCGCCTCCACCAGGGCCGGCCGCCCCTGACGGGCCTGCCGCAGCGCCCAGCGCGTCACGGCCAGGGTCGCCAGCACGTCGTTGCCGTCCACCCGGATACCGGTGATGCCGAACCCGCGGGCCCTGAAATAGATCGGGACGCGGGTCTGCCGCCGCGTCGGCTCGGAGATCGCCCAGTGGTTGTTCTGGCAGAAGAAGACCACCGGCGCCTCGAACACGCCCGCCCAGTTGAACGCCTCGTTGACATCACCCTGACTGGACGCTCCGTCGCCGAAGTAGACCAGGGTCGCCGGCAGGCCGTCGCCGTCACCGGCGGTGCCGCCGCTCCCGGCGGTGCCGCCGGTGACGCCGGTGGTGGCGACGGGCCGGTGGGCCGTCCCGACCGGCCGGCGACCCAGACCCGTCCTGGTCTCCTTGGTGACCCCCATGGCGTAGCCGGTCGCGTGCAGGACCTGGGAACCCACCACGATCGCGTACGTCTGGAAGCCGTGTTCGTCCACGTCCCAGCCGCCGTGGGCCGTCCCGCGGAACAGGCCGAGGACGTCCAGCGGGTCGATGCCCCGGCACCAGGCCACCGCGTGCTCGCGGTAGGTCGGGAAGACCATGTCGTCGGCGCGCAGCGCCCGCGCCGAGCCGACCTGGGCCGCCTCCTGCCCGCGCAGGCTCGCCCACAGGCCGAGCTCACCCTGGCGTTGCAGGGCGGTCGACTCCTCGTCGAGCCTGCGCGCGATCACCATGTCGCGCAGGAGCCCGACCAGGTCGGCGTCGGTGAGGTCGGCGATGTACGGGTCGTAGGCGGCCAGGGGCAGCCGGTCCCCGTCCGGCGTCAGCAGCCGGATCGGCGCGGTGTTGTCACTACTGGCGTCCGTCGGGTTACGCGGGACGGGTGCGGCGACGGTGTCGAGGCGGTCCGCGTCGAGGCGGTCTGTGCCAGGAGTGGACTCTGTGTCAGCAGACTCTGTGTCAGGAGTGGACATGGCGTCCTCCGGTCGTCCTCGGCCGTTCCCGAGATCGTCGGTGGCGGCCTGCGCGATGGGTGTACCCGGTGGATCTCCGTTGGTGTCGGCATCCACGGGACGCGCCCGACGCGGCCGGCCACGCGGGTCGGCGGGACCGCCGCGCAGTAGACGATAGTCGCCCGGACACGGCGAGCAAGCTCGGACGCCCGGCCTGACCTCGACGAATCCGGCCCGGCCCGGCCCGGCCCCGGACCCGTCCCGGTCCAGCCCGGTCCCGACAGGTCCGGCCTGGCCTGCGCCGGGCCCGGTTCGTCCGGCTCGGCGCTTGCGGAGGGTGCGGCGCTTGCGGAGGGCGCGGCGGGCCATCCCGACGGTGCGGGCTGCCATGGGGCCGGTTCACCCGGCGCGGGCCTGAACGGATCCCGGCCGGTCGGTGGGTGCCTGCCGCGCGGGCGACGTCCCGTCGCGGTTGAGCCGAGCCGAGCCGGCAGGTGGTCGCTGCCGGCGACGCTCCCGGAACAGCCGACGCTCCCGGAACACCGGGGGCGGAGCCTGGTGCCGCGGCCGGGCCGCCCGACGGGCGGTCGCCGCCCCGGCCCGGATAGCGTGGTGCGGTGACAGTTGCGCAGACGCCCATCACCACCGGTGAGCCGGAGCCCGGCGTACCCGCCACCGCGGCCCGCCCCGCCGACCCGTCCGCGTCGGTGACGCTCGGTAAGGTAGGGATCTGGAGCGGCCAGTTCGACTACTCGCCGGCGTCCGTGGTGCGCGACGCCGTCGCCGAACTCGACGAGCTGGGCTATCCCGCGGTCTGGACCGGCGAGGTCAGGGGCCGGGAGGTGCTGGTCACCGCGGGGCTGATGCTCGCGGCGGCCCCCCGGCTGACCGTCGCCACCGGCATCGCGCAGATCCTCGCCCGGCACCCGCAGACGATGACGGCCGGGCAGCTGACGCTGGCCGAGGCGTTCCCCGGCCGGTTCCTGCTCGGCGTCGGCGTGTCGCACGCGTCCCTAATGGAGATCCGCGGGGTGCCGTACACCAAACCGCTGACGCAGATGCGCGCCTACCTCGACGAGATGGACGCGTCCGCCCGGGAGCAGTACCGGGCGGTTCCGCCGGCGTCGTCACCGCGGGTACTCGCCGCGCTCGGGCCGAAGATGCTGGAGCTGGCGCGCGCCCGGGCGGACGGCGCCCACACGTTCTTCGTGCCGCCGGAACACACCGCGAGCGCCCGGACGATCCTCGGGCCGGGCAAGCTGCTCATCCCGGAGCAGGCGTTCGTCCTGGACACCAACCCGGAGACCGCGCGGGAGCTGGCCCGGCGGCACACCGGCTCCTACCTGCGGCTGCCGAACTACACGAACAACCTGCGCCGGTTCGGCTTCACCGACAGCGATTTCGCGGACGCGGGTTCGGACCGGCTCGTCGACACGATCGTGCCCTGGGGCGACCCGGACGTCCTGCTCGGCCGGATCAAGGAGCATCTGGACGCCGGCGCCGACCACGTGTGCGTCCAGGTGCTCGACCCGGACCGCCGCGGCCTGCCCCGCCGGCAGTGGCGCGAACTCGCCCCGGCGCTGCTCGACCCGCTCGGCGAAAGCCGCCCAGGCCAGAGCGCCGGTCGCTAGAACGCCGGTCAAGTAGCGCGGATCCCATCCACGACCACCCGCGCAGGCCATGATCCAGGCTATTTTGTCGTTGTGTACGCTTTTTGGCCGCAAAAGCGTACACAACGACAAAATAGCGCCGATCTTCTCCGGTAGCTGGCGCCCATCGAAGCGGGCCACCGTTCGGGGGGATACGTATGGTTATCCGACTGGCGCTCTAGAACGAGCAAGAGCAACCGGCAGCAGGCCCACGTGAGCCGACGGGTGGTGGGGCGGCTGGCCCAGCGGTACCTCGCCGCGCCTCCTGGATCAGACGACGGACAGTGACGAACGCTGCCGCCAGGTACAGGTAGAAATCGACTGCCCTGCCGTTCTTCTCGGTGCGGCGGCGTAGCTTGCCGTAGCCGTTCATCCAGAAGTGGGTGCGCTCCCCGGCCCAGCGCCGACCGAACTGGACCGGGCTGCGTTCCCCCTTCGGGACGATCTCACCGGCCAGGCGGTGGGCGGCGAGCACGTCGCGAGACGGTTGGCCATGGTAGCCGGAGTCCAGGTGGACGGTGGCGGCGTCGGGCAGGCGATGGAAGTCGCGATCGCGGGCGCCAAGCAGATCTTCGGCGTCGGGCAAGGCCCGCGACCGGGTGAAAGCCGTCGTGGAACGCACCGTCCCGTTCGGCCTGGCCTGCCAGACGCTGACCGCTGTCTGGTACACCGTCGCCGGCCACCACTCCGACGGACGCCACCGACCACCACGCGCGCCCCCTGGTGCACCACCAAGACCCGCCTCTCCACCGCTGAAATGGCCGCAAGCTTCGCTGCGTCCTGATCGCCACCAGATATCAGCCCACTCGACCCGAACCACCGACCCCGGCGGAACTCCACACCCTCCGACTGGTCTGGGGCACCGACACCGCATAACCGCGAAAGTCAAGTTTCATGTCAGTACTTCCCGTGCAAAGTGATCTGGATGGTCCCGGGTCCACCGTTACCCGATATCGGCCTCAGCTTGAGGCCCTGCACGATCGTATCCAGGTCGACGGTCTCTTCGTCGCGTACACGACGCGGTTCCTGATCGAGGCCCGCAAGCCCGGTTGAGACTACATCTATGAGCGGCACGCGGCGTCAGTCCGGGTTTCCAGGAATCTTGGTGACGTGTTTCTTACAGAGACGCCGGCTCCGCCGCCTGCACGCGGTAGCATATCCAATGATCATCATAGGTGATGGTCCAGGTGTGATGCCACGGAGGTGGGCCATGCATCGATCGTTCGGTCCGGGGAAAATGGTCGCGTCGGCCCTCTTGCTGGTTCTGGTCCTCGTCGGCTGCGATCTGGAGGGCAAATACCACCCGCCGCTTCTCCCGATCGAGTTCACGCTGTCCGGCGACGGGAGCATCACCGTAAATGCTTCACGGCAGATCGTAACTCCATTGGGAACTTTCTCTGTCGAGGCGTCCGAGTCGAAAAAAATTCAAGCTCCGGCGAACGGCACCCTGCTCGTTGTCCGACAGACGGTCCTCGGCAAGGCAAGGGACAGCTTGTACAACATCCATGTTGCGGATAAGCTCCGCTTCCTGCTGGACGGTAAGTCCGACATGGCGACCGAACGGAACATCGTGACCCTGAACCTGGGAGGCGATGTTCACGGTATCCGGATCCAGAATGTTCAACAGGTGAAGACTGCACCACAGTACGAAGCCAAGAAGGTCAGGAAACTGCCGCCCGTGCCGAAGGTCGATCCCTCCGCGCAGGCGACGCCCGGGCCATGCCGGTCGATATCCGCAATTCCGTCCAGGACAGCAGCCAGGACAGCGCCCGCGACACCGTCCAGGCCGCCGTCCGCAACGCCGTTCAAGGCCTCGGCCACGCCATCCGCCCTCGCACCGGACACCGTCTCGACAATGCCTTGCTCGTTGCCGACGAGAACGCCGTCCACGACACCGTCGGGAACGGTGTCACCGACGAGGACGCCGTCCACGACACCGTCGGGAACTCCGAGCAGAACACAGTCGCCCAACCCGAGCCGGTCCTCAGGGTCGCAGCAAGAAGATGGCATTTTAGGTTGATCAGATCATGCCAGATGTTCGACCGTCTGCCGCGAAGTTACGGTAGTCGATCATAAAACCCATGCGGTGGCCAGATTTTTCAATACCATTCACGCGGTCACGCAGGCAGAGTTCTGCTACCTGGAGTGCCGGTCAAGCAGCGCGGATCCCATCCATGGCCACCCGTACAGGCCATGATCCAGGTTGGTTTGTCGTTGTGTACGCTTTTTGGCCGCGTCAGCATAACGGCGGACGGTCACCGCCGGCTGCCACGGGAGCGGAAACCGCTGTTCCCCGCCCGGGGCAGGCCCAGCCATGGCAGATCATCACCACCCCGTGGCCGGGTACGTCTGCCTACCCGTACACCATCGAGAGTGGATCCCGCGCTTTCACATGGCTGCGAGTGTGACCGGCCCGGTATTCGACGGGCCCCGGCCGCGCTATGCGGCAGGGGCCGCGGCAGGTACCGCGTGACCAGCAGGAGCGGGGATTTCCGCCTTACCCGGTCGAGCCGGCGGCGGCGCAGTCGGCGCAGGTGCCGTAGATCTCCAGGGTGTGGGCGACGTCGGTGAAGCCGGCGGCCGCGGCGACGCGGTCGGTCCACGCCTCGATCTCGGGTCCTTCGACCTCGACGGCCCGGCCGCAGCGGCGGCAGACCAGATGATGGTGATGGTTGTCGGTCGCGCAGCGGCGGTAGAGGGTCTCCCCGTCGTCGCGGCGCAGCACGTCGACCTCACCCTGGTCGGCGAGGACCTGCAGATGCCGGTAGACGGTGGTCAGGCCGACAGCCTGCCCCATGTCGCGCAGGTGGGCGTGCAGGTCCTGGGCGCTGGTGAAAGCGTCGATCTCGGCCAGCGCGGCGCAGACGGCGTCTCCCTGGCGGGTGGCCCGGACGGTGGTTCCGCGGCCGAGTATGGCCCGGCGTCCGCCGCCACCCGGCCCGGCACGCGATGGTTCCGCGGCGGACGCGGCCCCCCGGGACGACGCCGTCGGGGCAGGGGCCGCTCGGCTGGATTCGGCGCTGGGCACAGCCTTCACTCTCTCACCGTACGGCGGCCGAGGCCCCGGACGACGGGTCTCTGTCATGGTCAGGGAGACGAAACGGTTTCGGCGCGGGTGTCTCTTCCGTCGCCCGCGCCGCCCGACACCCCTCAGCCGTAGGTGGAAACCGCTGCTGCCACGCCGTTTTTCACCTACGGCTTGCGCGGCCGTAGGTGAAAAACGCTGTCATCGTGACCTGTTCCACCTACGGCTTCCGCGGTGGGGCGGGCAGCGCTGCGGCGTGGCCCGGTCCTCCGGTCGGCGTGGCCCGGTCCTCCGGTCGGTGTGGCCCGGTCCTCCGGTCGGTATGGCGCACGGCATCGTCATCTTCGGCCTGGTGCCGTTCCTGGCTGGCGCAGGTTCCCGATCGGATCCAGCGTGGCCACGGTTGTCCTCGTCGAGCCCGTGCGCGAGACCGCCGAAAACGCTGATATCCGGCAGCATTCAACGGATCGGACGGATCTGGCCACGGTTCCGCCGCCTCTGGATCCGGCCGGATCAGCGTGTCTCCCGGGAGCCGGTCAGCCCGCCGGTATGTGCTGCGGTTCGAAGGTGGGCCGGCCACCCTGGCGGTGGACTGCCCCCCCCCTGGACGTAGGCGGTGAGGAACCTGCTGATACGGCCCACGGCGTCGGTGAGGTCGTCCACGTCCGGCAGCGTGACGATCCGGAAGTGATCGGGCCGCGGCCAGTTGAAACCCGTGCCCTGCACAACCATGATCTTCTCGGTCAGGAGCAGGTCCAGGACAAGCCGTTCGTCGTCGGTGACCGGGTAGACGTCCGGATCGAGCCGCGGGAACGCGTACAGCGCCCCTTTCGGCTTCACGCACGACACGCCCGGAATGTCGTTGAGCAGCTTCCACACCACGTCCCGCTGCTCGCGCAGGCGGCCACCGGGCAGGACGAGGTCGCCCGCGCCGCCGTCGTCCTCGAGCGCGGCCCGCATGGCGAACTGGCCCGGGACGTTGGCGCACAGCCGCATGTTGGCCAGGATGTTGAGCCCCTCGACATAGCTGGACGCGTGCGTGCGCGGGCCCGAGAGCACCATCCAGCCGGAGCGGAAGCCGGCCAGCCGGTACGCCTTGGACAGCCCGTTGAACGTCACGCACACGACGTCCGGAGCGAGGGCCGCGGTGGAGACGTGCTCGGCGTCGTCGTAGAGGATCCGGTCGTAGATCTCGTCCGAGAAGATCATCAGATTGTGCCGGCGGGCGAGTTCGACGATGCCCTCGAGGATCTCGCGGTCGTAGACCGCGCCGGTGGGATTGTTCGGGTTGATCACTACGATCGCGCGGGTGCGCGTGGTGATCCTGCTGGCCAGAGCGTCGAGGTCCGGCATCCAACCCGCCGACTCGTCGCACAGGTAGTGGACGGGCCGCCCGCCGCACAGGCTGACCACGGCTGTCCACAGCGGGTAGTCCGGCGCCGGGAGCAGCACCTCGTCGCCGTCGTTGAGCAGCGCCTGCAGCGACATCATGATCAGTTCTGAGACGCCGTTGCCGAGGTAGACCCCGTCGGGGTCGATACCGGTGATGCCCTTCCCGTTCGCGTACCGGACCGCGGCCGTGCGGGCGGAGAGCAGGCCCTTGGAATCGCTGTAGCCCTGTGCCTCGGCGAGGCCGTTCACCACTGCCTCAAGGACCGCCGGCGGCGCGTGGAACCCGAACGGCGCCGGGTTGCCGATGTTCAGTTTGAGGATGCGCTGACCAGCGGCTTCCAGCTTCGTCGCCTGGTCCAGGACGGGGCCCCGGACGTCGTAACAGACGCCGGTGAGCTTGTCGGACTGGGTGAACTCCATGAACCAAGAGTAGGTGCAGCGTCCACCGGGTTTTCTCGCCCATGACGAGTGGGCCACGCTTTTCGGAACCTCGGGCACGCACAGTGCAGGACCAGCGGCCAACGGCGATACGATCATGTTTGTGGTGTGTCGCTGGCGGGCGGGCTTTCCGGGCCATGCGGGTTTCCTGGTCATGATGGGTTGAAGGCGGGATGGCCGGGTGTTTGCGGGATCCGGTCCCGTCGGGTCCGGGTGCTCCGGAAACCGGTCCCGATGGCCGGGATCCCGACGCTCCGGAAGGCTTTCGGCCTGGCAGGCCCGCGGGCCCGCAAGCCCGCCTGGTCGCCGGACGCGGTGGGCCATTCGGCGCGGACCGCTCGCGGTTGTGGGCCCCGTGCCCAGCCGTGATGCCCGGCCACGGCGTCCAGAGGATCATTTTCGATACCGGCCGTGTTCGAGGATGGCTGGCTCCCGGACATCTGGGCGGCTATTCGGCGCGGTGCTGTGACAGCTGCTGCCGCGGCCGCTGGTGTGACAGGTGCTGCGGGCCGCCGCCGTGGTAGGTGATGCGCAGCTTCTCCGGGGTGAGGGTGGCCGCCGCTGGTCCGGAGCCGAACTGGCGGCGGTTGAGCAGCCAGACGCTGTCGCAGGTCAGATGGGCCAGCGCGAGATCGTGCGTGGACATCATGACGCTGGTGCCGGCCGAGCGCACGGCTGCCAGCGCGGACAGCAACGCCTGCTGGGACAGGACGTCCACGCCGTCGAACGGCTCGTCGAGCAGCAGCAGACGTGGCTGCTGGGCGATGGCACGGGCGAGGAACACCCGCTGGCGCTGCCCGCCGGGCAGCGTCTCGAACCGCTCCCCGGCATGCTGGGCGAGCCCGACCGTTTCCAGGGCGCGTGCCGCGATGGCCCGGTCCGTGCGGGTGGGCCGCCGCACCCAGCCGAGCGAGCGGTAACGACCCATGAGGACGGCCTGGGCGACGGTCACCCGCGGGTCGGGCCCGAGCGCGTCGACCTGCGGGACGTAGGCGACCCGGCGGCGGGCCTGCATCGGTGGGCAGCCGAGTACCGTCACCGATCCGCTCACCACCGGGGCAAGCCCGAGCAGCGCTTTCATCAGCGTCGACTTCCCGGCGCCGTCCGGGCCGATGACGGCCACGGTGCGGCCGGCTTCGACCGTTCCGTGGACGTTCTCCAGAACCGGGATCCGGCCGTAGGCGACCGTCGCCCGGTCGAGAACCACGGCCGGGAACGTTCCGCATCCTCGCCTTTCATCCGGTCCGGCCGGTGAATCGGATATGACCCGCGGATCCGACGCGGCCGGACCGATGGGGCTGTCAGGCCGGGCTGGCCACCAGGCGGCCGTGACCACGTCCTGCTCCGCGGGGCCCACCGGCCATACGGCTGATTTCCTGAATGTGGAGCTCGACAACCACCGCGTTGCCTCGGTCATGTTCCGAGACGGTACGACCACCGGACGCGTCCGGCATTGCGGATTGCGTCCCCACCAGTCATCTCACCCGCACAGGCTGATGCGGTCCACGCGGGCACGAACGGCCACGGACCCGCCGCCACGGCCCCGGACTGTGATACCGACCGTATCCAAAAAGGTCATGACAGCGGATATTCGTGACGGCTGGGTGCGGATTCGGCGTCGATCGTCGTGGGTGACGGTCATGATGTGCGGTAGATGATGCTGACCCGTCGGTTCTGGCCACGGCCCGCGGCGTTCTCCGAGCCGTCCGGGTTGGTGTTCGGCGCGACCGGGCTGGCGGCGCCGTGCCCGGTCGCCGAGACGAGGACGCCGGGCGGAGTCTTCGGACGCAGCAGGTTCGCGACGGCGTCCGCCCGTCGCTGGGACAGGATCACGTTGTACGCGGGCGTACCGATGCTGTCGGTGTAGCCGTTGACGATGACCGTGCCGGTCGCCCTGACGAGCTGTGCCGCGATGCCGGCCAGCTGTTCGCGGGCCGCCTCGGTCAGGTTGGCCGAGTCGAACGCGAAGAGCACGTCCGAGCTGATCGTCACGACCACGCCCGCACCGTCACGCCGCTCGGTGCGCAGTGCGACGACGGACCGTTCGATGTCGATCGGCTGGATCGCCGCCGCCGGATCGATCTCCCGGATCGACTCGGTGATCGCCTGGTCGGTCACCGTGGGTGGAGCTGTCGAGGCGTCCGTCGCGGCGTGGGCCGCCGGCGCGCACAGCCACGACAGCACAGCGGTGACCAGCGCCGACACGGCCACGCCGAGACGGGCCGGCACGGGCCTGGCCGGCGCGGGACCGGGCCGTGCGGGGCTGGCCGGCACGGTCGGCGTCCGCACGGGGATCACCGGCCGACCGGGACGTCGTCGAACAGCAGCCGGTCGTCGGCGTAGACGTCGAGTGCCCGTACGTCCGCGGGCGGTGCGGCAAAGGTGTACGAGGCGCTGACCGGGGTGTTGTTGACGGTCTTCGTCCTGGGGCCGCTGGCACCGAGCTCGACGTTGCGGCTGTCCTGGACGACGAGGTAGCGCTTCAGGTTGACGCTGTCGACCAGGGTCACCGCGGGGCTGTGCCCGTCGAACATGTCGAAGACCGAGATCTCCTTCTCCCGCGGGACGCCGGTGTATCTCGGCGTCCACAGCAGGGTGAGCGTGCTCAGCCGCCCGTCCGCCTTCAGGCCGACCAGGCCGGCCTCGACCGTCCCCGAGATGCTGCCGGGCGCGCGGAAGCCGGCCGTCCGGCTGGCCACCGGGACATCTGCGGAAGCCACCTGGCCCGTCTGGGCCGTACTGGCGGGCCCGGGGGCCGCCGTGCCGCCGGCTGCGGGTGTACCGGGCGAGCCGGACGAGCCGGAGCAGCCCATGGCGAACAGCGTGATGACGCCGATCAGGATGGTGAAGGTGGTGACCGGCGTCAGCCGGGTTCTCATCCGGTGGAGCATCCGGGACCTCCCGCATGGATGCGACGACTGTGCGCGATCCCGATTATGCGGACAGACCTGGGCCCACGGCCCGTCGACGGTCAGCCTGTGGACAACCGGCCCGTTGACGGCCGGCTCTGTGGACAACCGGCCCGTTGACGGCCGGCGGCCGCGGTGCCGGGCAGGCCGGCCCGGCCGCAGAGGCGTTCGTAGGGCAGTGTCAGCAGAGTGTGACGGGCTCCGGCGATCACGGTATGGGCCCGGCCGGGTGTCGCTTCCTCGAGCGGTGTCAGTGCCGTCACGATACCCTCCGCTAAAGTGTGGTTGCCTTCCATTAAGTAATGCTAACTTAATTAGCAGTCGATCTGTGTGCAATGGAGCGGCAACGGATCGTAAAAGATCACACTAAGTCATGTTGATCTCATTGACAAACATGCTGGCGCTGCTGTAAAGGCGGTGAGTGTGCGTGGACGCTGCCCGCCGCTGCTTCCGAGGCGCTGAAGCCGTTCAGGGCGTCGGCGGGGCCGGGGTCGCGGAGCGGCTCCGGGGCGATTCCGGCCGGCGCCGCCTGACTCCGATGATGAACGGTTTTCAGTTGGCTATAATACGCGAAGTGTTGATTTTGGATGACGGTTCGAGTGATGGTTTGAGCGAAGTTGTTGATCCAGGACAATACATGAACAACTACTGTGGAGAACGGTCGCGATCCGCTGGGTTGACGGAGGCCGTCGGCGTTCTGTAAGGTCTCCGGCCGCATGAGAAGGATTGCGATCATCTGGCCTCTGGTCGGTAGGCTGTTGGAGCCTCCGGACTTCCCAGGCTGGCATCCGGACCTCCTGGATCGGCCTCGCCGATCCGGCGGGAGCCCCGGATTCGGTGGGAGCCCCGAGCGCGAGGAGGAGCATGATCATGCGGCCTTTGGTCAGCTGGCCATCAGGTGTTCCGCGACGTCGCGGCCTCGGCGAGGAGGTGCTGGGTGATCTTCAAATGGGTGGGTGACGGTCGCCCGTATCCTGATCACGGGCTGAGCCAGCGGGAGTGGGCGGCGATTCCGCCGCGCCAGGTCAGGCTGGACCAGTTGGTCACCACCAAACGGGTGCTCGCGCTGGACGTCCTGCTCGACGAGGACTCGACCTTCTACGGGGATCTGTTTCCCCACGTCGTCGACTGGGACAACACGCTCTACCTGGAGGACGGTCTGCACCGGGCCGTCCGTGCGGCGCTGCAGCAGCGCAACTCGATCCATGCCCGGGTGCACGTTCTCCAGCAGCCCCAGCAGGAGGCGGGCCCGGCGTCCATAGCCGGTTCCCGGCTCGGGGTCAGTCCCCGCTGATCAGATAGGTGGTGAAGGTGTCGTCACCGACCTTGCCGAAGATGTGCGGCGGGCAGTCGTCGGACGGCTTGTAGGCGACGATCGGCCTCCACACGGGCAGACGGGAAACCTCGACGAGGGAACCACCGGCGAGGTCGCGGGCCTCCGCCAGGGTACGGTCACGCTCGTTGCTCCGTTCATACCACGCCCCGCACCAGCGGATCTCCTTGGGCCTGCTCGTCCACGCGGGAGTGTGGAAGAACCACAGCAGGTATATCTCGCGGAATACCAGGGCCGTCACCAGGATGGTCAGCAGCGCGCGGACGAAGTTCCCGGCCCGGCCTGACGCGAGAACGGGGCTCACAGCACCAGAAGCCTAAAGCGTCCCGGACGGATCTTCAGTAGCGCATGCGGGTGTGTCCGTCCATCAGGGGTGAACAGGTCATACCGGGTTTCCGCGGGCGGCGTGGCGCGAGGGACACTCAGTTGTCGTCGGGCCAGGCCAGGCCAGGCAGGCTGGGCTGGCCTGGGCCAGGTTGGGCCGGGCCGGGGCGCGGCGGTCGGCTTTCAGCCCATTCAGAGCTGTTCCGGGAACGCGTCGGCGTATGGGCCGCCCACGGTGACCTGGTCCCCGGTTCTGATCGTGCCGTCGGAGCGGACGGCGGCATACACCCCGCAGTTGATGTGCCCATAGTGGGCCTGTAGTTCCTTCGGAATCCTGATGTCACGCTCGCCCGTCCGCGGGTTGACCGTGGTCGCAGCGCACCGGCCGGTGGGGACGAGCGCTTTGACACGTACCTCGCCGAGGTGGATCTCGCGCCCGGCCCAGTCCAGTTCCGACCAGGCATCGACATCGTCCACATAGATGTTCGCCCGGAAGCGCAGGTGATGGACGTCCGTTCCCAGCCGGTCCGCGATGTCACGCACGGAGGCCAGGTTGATGATCGAGATGGCCCGCATCATCTCGGTGGAGACGACGGAGACATCGGTGAACCGGTGGCCGCCGGAGCCGGCCACCAGCCGTGGCCGGCCTCCGTGCAGGGTGTCGGCGAGCAGCGTCGCGAAGTAGTCCTCCACCGCCGCCCGGCCCCGCGTGCCGCCCAGGTCGGCGGTCAGTTTCCGGTCCGGGTGGTCGAGGGTGAGCAGGCCGGTGGCGGTGTTGTACCGGCTGGCGACGCGGGCCAGTTCCGCGTCCTTCGCCAGCGTCAGGAAACACGTCTTCGGCAGGGGCTGTGGATGCGCGTCGTCGAGAACCGTCTCGGGTCTTGCCAGCGCGTACACCCGGTCCATGGGGAGGCCTTCGCTCGCTGACAGCGCCATCGAGTCCAGCGCCTCGGCCGACAGGCCCTTGATCGGATAGCGGTACAGGCGGGCGATCCGGGGCACCCTCCCGACGCTACCGGCAGGGCCGGCCCCCGACGCAACGGCACCGGTGATGACGTGCTGGCCAGGAACTCCAGAGCGCCGGTCAGGTAACCATACGTATCCCCACGTATCCATCCGAATGGTGGCAGGTTTCGATGGGCGCCGGCCGCCGGAGAAGATCGGCGCGAGTTTGTCGTTGTGTACGCTTTTGCGGTCAAAAAGCGTACACAACGACAAAATTTTCCGGATCATGGCCTGTACGGATGGTCGTGGATGGGATCCGCGCTACTTGGCGCGGCGCTCCGGACTCCGCCGAAGGCGGTGCGAAGATTTTTTCGTGCTGCCGGAGGCCGTGGCTGATAGAGCCGCGGGCGGCGCGAAGGTTTCTTGTGCCGCCCGCGGCTCACCGCTGATCAGGAGGGGTGGTCAGGAGACGGTCGTGTCGCGGCGGCGTCCGCCACGCAGGGCGGCCGCGCCGGCTCCGATGCCGATCAGGCCGGTGACCAGCCCGGCGATGCCCAGCCCACGGGCTGTGCCGTCGGAGTTGTCGACGCTGTTCGACGCCGCCGTGCCGGTGCCGGCGGAGGGCGCGCCGGCCGCCGAGGCGCCGTGGGCGTCCGTGCCGCCGTGCGCGTCCGCGCCGCCGCCGGAGGCCGCGGTGAGGGTCAGGGACGGTGCCGGGTGCTCGGGCTCGTCCTGACCGGGCTGGGCCACGTCGATCCAGCGCACGACCTCGCCGCTGCTGTAGGTCTGCAGGGTCTTGAACGCGATCGTGCCCGCCTTGGCGGGCAGCGGCCCGGCCGAGACGTTGAACACGGCGAACTCACCCGGCTTGATCGCGGTGTCGGCGGATGACGCGGTCCAGGTGATCTGCGAGACCACTTCGGAGACCGACCCGTCGTCGGTCTTGATGGGCTCGGCCAGCTTGGTCCTGGCGACCTGGTAGGTCCAGCCCGGGTGTGGCTCGACCGACACCGAGCTGATCGGGGTGTCGGTCGGGAACTGGACCTCCAGCTTGGTCGTGGCGGCGTCGTCCCGTTCGGTCGGGATCTTGAACGACAGGGTGGTGTAACTGCCGGCGACCGCTGTCTTCGGCTGCACGGTGACGTGCGCGGACGCCGGCAGCGCAAAGGCGATCACACCGGTGAGGGCGGCGCCGAGCACGGCGATGCCACGGGTGGTGCGGGACATGCTGGTCCTTTCGGAAAACATTCTTGTCGCAAGCGTCGCGACAGCAGTTTTGTGTTTCCCTGTTGATCAACAGGGATGTATGCGTACGGGACGTCGCCCCGGATCCGCGCACACCTCACCCGTGCGGACGGCGGACCCGGCCCGGCACGCCGAGGCCGACCGGCCTGACGCGGGCCGGCTGGCGGTCCACACCGGGCAGCCAGCACCGGGCAGCCAGCACCGGGCAGTCCGCGGGCATGCCCGCCGCCGCCCGGATCCGACAGACACGGATTCGGGCGGCGGGTGTACGTCGGGCCAGTGCTTGCCGGCCCGGCCGGCCTGGCGGCGGACAGCCGTCCACGGGCAGGGCGGGACGCGGAGTGGGGTGACGTGCGGCGGCTACGGACGCGTGGCGATCAGGCAGGCCTGGCCGCGGCCGAACCCGCGGGTGGGGGCGGCCGGCGGCGGCCCGCGTCGTCCGCCGGCGCGGACGAACAGGCAGCCGCCCATGGACGCCGATGGCGCGGCCACGGCGAGCGGGCGCCCACCGGGCATGCCGGGGGCGTGGGTGGCCGCCGGCCCGATCGTGAGCGGGAGGCCGCACCGCGCCGCGAACCGGTGGACGGCCCGCAGCAGCCTGCCGGCATGACGGGTGAGCGTCCCGAACCGGGCGGCCGCCGACCGCAGGACGCTCGTGTTCCACAGCCCCTTCTCGGCATGGCGGAGCATGCCGGCGACGAGCCCGGCCGCCACGGCGTGCATGGCGCTCATCACGGCTCCGTCGTGCAGGACCGCGTCGGGGGCCATGCTGGCGCCATGTGCCGTGACCGCGTCGTGCGATGTGATCGAGAACGTGGCGTGCAGGACGATCTGGGTCAGGCCGACCCCGGCGAGCACGGCGATGGCATGGCGCTCCTGCCCGGCAAGTCCGTACGCGATGCGGGTGACCAGCCCGAGGGCTCCCAGGATGATCAATATCGACGGCCGGTGACCATCGGCGGCGGTGTGCCCCGCCACGGCGAGGCAGACCGAGGAGCCGGCGAAGACGGACGCGCGCATGCCTCGCCCGGCAGCCGTCCCGGCGACAGCGGCTGTTCCGGCGGCGGGCGTCCTGGCGACGGCGGGCGGCGCCGTGCGCGCGTTCACGGTGGTCAGCCTGCCACATCCCGCCGAGCGGGGAGCATGTCGGTCGCTTCCCGGTCGTCGTGCGGCAGGTCGTCGTGCGGCAGGCCGGCCTGCTCTGGGCCGTCCCGTCCCGCGTCGCCGCTGTGGTGGCTTTCCTGGCCGGCGCTGTTCTGGCCGGCGCTGTTCTGGCTGGTATTGTCCTGGTTCGTCCCGCCTCGCTCTGGGCCGCCCTGGCCCGTACCGGACGGTCCGCGTGACGCGCGACGGCGGGACGCCAGCGCCGTGGCGCCGAGCAGGCCGAGGCCGATACCGATGGTGACCGCGGTCAGCGTCCGGGCGAGGCCCATCGGCCCGGCGATCGGGGCGCTGGACCGGTACAGCACATCCAGGTCGCCGAAACCGCCGGTCACGGCGATGACGAAGCCGGCGCTCCCGGCGAGGTAGCGGCCCGCGCTCGCGCGCCGTACCAGCAGGACGGCCGCGGCCAGCCCGAGCAGCCAGGCGGCCATCTCGACGATGTTGCCGTAGACGAACCCCGACAGCCGGCCGCTGGCCCGGGAGCAGGCGATGAGCGCCGAATGGGTGACGTCCACGCCGACGATCGCTGTCACGGCCACGGCCAGCACGGTGTCGCGGCGCCGGTACAGCCCGCTGGCGGCGGTCGCGGCGGCGGTCGCCACGGCGAGGACGAGCCACGGCACCGGCGACGGCCCGGGAACCCAGTCGAGGGTGCCGGTGGCGAGAACCGCCTGGTCGTCCACGGTCAGGGGGATCGTCCAGGCGTAGATCTGGTGGAAGCGGCCCGGGGCGGCCCGCACGGCCGGCGGATCCTGGGTGCCCATCCAGTGGGCGCGGTGGTCATGCCAGACGATGGTCCGGCTATCGGCGATCCTCTCCCAGCGTGGGGCGGCCTTGGCGGCCCCGCTGTCGCCGGCTGGGGCGGTGCCGGGCGGCCCGTACCGGTCGCGGTTGAGATATGTGGCGGGTGACAGCGTGTTCTGCCAGACGCCAGCGGAATCCACCCGCAGATAGGGCTCGTCGTCGTACCCCTTGACGACGACCGTGTGGTTACCGGTGACGGTCAGCCGCACCCGGCTGCCGTTCTCCACGGGCACGAGGCTGACGCCGTCCACCGGGGGCTGCGGACCGGTCACGGTGGTGCGGAAGTTCGTGGCCGAGGCGCCGCTGACGGAATGCGCCTGCGCGGGCCCGGCGGCAAGGACGAGCCAGCAGGCCACGGCACCCAGAAGCACGAGCGCACGCCGTGACACGCTGGCCGGCCGGCCCCGGCCGGCCAGCCTTTCGCCGACGGCGTTCACGGGGCCTTCATGGGCGCGCGGTCTTCATATGGCCGGATTCTAGCCGGCCGATGAGCGGGAGCCGGTGATTCCTCGTCCCAGGGAGATCACGGAAAACCGCTCGGTGGCCCACGGGAAGTGGATTTATAGATCTTTGAAAGAGTGCTCGGAGGGCCCCGGAAGGCGCGGCACGCCCGGAAGTCGCCGACGGGCGGGGGATGTCCCCGCAAGGCTTCGAGGTTTCCGGGAACGCCACGGGGATTCCCGCGGTGCGTTCCCGGCCGGAGCGGTCGCCGGCTCCCGGCAGACCTGCGCCCGGCAGACCTGCGCCCGGCAGACCTGCGCCCGGCAGACCGGCTGCCGGGGGCGGCCATGGGAATCCGCGGCCGGCCGCGGATTCCGGCGTCGTCGTCGTTCGCGGGCGGTGGGGTGGACACTGGGCCAGTGGTTCGGCTCCAGATGGGTATCGGGCCGGTGTTCCGGTCCAGGACCGGCATCGGGCCTGTGGCCCGATCCCGGGTTGGCGCAGGGCCGCTACGCCGGCCCCCGGCTGGCGCAGGGCCGGTGCTTCGGCCCCCGGCTGGTGGCGGCGTGTCACCGTGGTTTGGCGCCGGGTGGCGTTGGCGGCGTACCGCGCGTCGCCTCGGCTTCCTGTTCGCGGCCGTGCTCGTGGCCGTCGTCGGGACGGCTGTGCCGGCGTCCGCGCATGCCGTGCTCGAGGGCAGCGACCCCGCCGGGGGGTCGAGCCAGCCGGCCGCGCCGTCGCGGGTCACGCTGACCTTCAGTGAGTCGGTCACGGTGAACGCCGGCTCGATAACGGTCATCTCCGCATCCGGTCAGCGGGTGGACGACGGTGCCGCGCGGCACGGGCAGGCCGGCAACGAGGCCGTGGTGGGGATCCGTCCCGGGATCGACAACGGAACGTACGTGGTCAGTTGGCATGTGGTCTCCGCGGACAGCCACCCGGTCTCCGGCGGTTTCTTCTTCGGGGTCGGAGTGGCACCGGACGCGGCGGCGGCCGCGTCGGTGCCCACGACCGCCCGTGGCTCGGTGGTTGTGGGCGTGCTGGCCGGCGTCGCCCGTTTCGCCGCTTTCGCCGGGCTCGCCGTCCTGGTCGGGGCGGGCCTGTTCCTGCTGGCGCTGTGGCCGGCCGGGCTGGGGCTGCCAGGCCCGCGGCGCCTGCTGTGGGCGGGGTGGGGGGCCACCTTCGGCTCGTCCGTCGCGCTGTTGCTGCTGCAGGGGCCGTACGGCGCCGGTCAGGGCCTGTCCGCCCTGTTCCGCTGGGATGCGTTGTCGGCCACCCTGCACGGCAGATACGGGCATCTGGTGCTGCTGCGCATCCTCGCGCTGCTGCTCGTGGTACCGCTGCTGCGTACGGTCATGGCGGGTCACCGGCGCTCCCTGCTGGAGCTGGCGGGGCTCGCTCTTGTCGCCACGGTGACCCAGAGCGCGGCCGGGCATGCGGGCGCCGGTGACGACGCGTGGCTGGCGACTGCCAACCTGACCCTGCACCTGCTGGGTGTCGCGGCCTGGGGCGGCGGCCTCACGGTCCTTGTGATCTTTCTGTGGGCCACCTCCCGGCGCGTTTCGCGGGACGGCCGGCAGCCTCCCGGCGACGACGTCGAGGTGCCGGCTGCCCGGGCCGCCGAACTCGCCGAGGTCCTGCCGAAGTGGTCACGTGTCGCGATGGCTGCTGTCATTGTGATCGTTCTGACCGGCGTCTACCAGGCATGGCGTGAGGTCGGCTCGCTCTCGGCGCTGGACACCACCTACGGCCGTCTGCTGCTGGTGAAGCTCTGGTTCGTGGCGATGATGATCGGATTCGGCTGGTTGGGGCACAACCGGATCGCGCGCCAGTACCGGCTGCCCCGCGCCGTGCCGGCCGCGGACGCCACCGCGGACCAGGCTGGCAACGGGGCCGGCAGCAGAGCCGGCAATGGGGACGGCAACGAGGCCGGGGAGCAGGCCGGCAACGAGGCCGGGGGTGCCGCCGTGGGAGCGGCCGGGGGCAGCCGGGGGAGTACGGCTGTGGGCGTGGCCGTCCGGGCCGCGGACCGTGGGCCAGGGCTTTCCGGATCCGCCGGATCCGCCCCGCCGGCCCGGTGGGAAGCCGGGATTCACGTGAGTCGTGGCCGCGCCCTCCTCGGCCTGCTGACAGGCCGGGCAGCCGGGCCGCCGGCGGCACGCGGAAAAAATGATGTTGCCGTCGGCCCGTCGGGGGACGCGTTCTCGCCGGCCCCGCCGCCACGTCCCCGGATCGGCGAGGGCGCGTTGGCGCGGCTGCGCCGCGGGGTCGTCCTCGAGGCGGGAATCGCCGCCGTGGTGCTCGGGGTGACGGCCGTGCTGGTCAACTCCGTCCCGGCGCGGACGTCGTACGTCCCCCCGTTCTCCGACACGGTCTTCGCCGGGCCGCTGACCGTCCAGGTGGACATCACCCCCACCAGGCGTGGTCCGCAGACCCTGCACGTCTATGTCTTCGGTCCCGCGGGGAAGGCGCAGCCGCTCGCCGACGCGTCGGCCGCGCTGTCACTACCGGACGCCGGTGTCGGCCCGCTGCCGGTGCCGCTCACCCGGGTGGCGCCCGGCCATGTGATCGCTGAAGGCATGCAGGTCCCGCTCCCGGGCATCTGGCAGCTCCGCCTGACGCTACGCGTCAACGACTTCGACCAGTATGTGACGACCCTCTTCTACCGGGTCCGTTAGCGCGTCGGCCGGGTAACCGGCCGGGTGACGCGGAGCCGTTCCGGAACCGGCCGGAAACTCGTGACCGGACGATTCGTGACCGGCCGCTGTCGGGTCACGAAGGCGGCCGAGGAACTGCCGGGAGAACGCCAAGAGGGTGGGAAACGGCCGTCACGGCGGCTGTTTCCCAGTCCCTTGTTTTCCCGCATGGCCGCCGGGATGATTTTCGGGGAGGCCGCGTGGTGACACCACGTCACCGTGGCCGGCGCGGTGGCCGGGCGATGACCGGATCCTGGTGGGTCAGACCGAGGCCAGGGGTGCGCGGGTGGTCGCGGGCTCTTCCCCGTCCGCCGGGCCGCCGGATGCCGGCGGGCCCGCGGCCGTGGCGCTGATCGACGGATTCGCCGTGGACGTCTCGCCCGGGCTGGTCGGGCTGCCCACGGGCGGGCCGGTCCCGGCGCTGCTGGACGGAGTGCCGGGGCTGGTTGGCTTGATGGTTGCCGTGGGCACCGGCCCGGTCGGGGTCGCCGTCGCCGTCGCCGTCGCCGTCGGCTGGGGTGGTTCCACGATCGTCGTGGGTGGGGCGTTGACCGGCGGTGGAGCGGCCGGGCCGGTGGCGCCGGCCGGGGGGAGCGCACCGTCGTCGAGGGAGAGCTGGGACGACACCAGCGCCACCCCGGCCGGCTGCCCGAAGTCGGACGTGGCCGGCCCGGTGCGCTGGGCGGACGGCTGCTGGGCGGATGGACCACCCACCGCGGAGCCGATCGGTCCCGACGATCCGGACGCGGGCGAGGGATCCGGGGAGAAGCGGCCGGGCTCCTCACCGGACGAATTCGGTGTGATCACGGCGGTGCCGGGGCGGCCGGCGGTGGTACCAGGCGCCGCGGTGGGCCAGTTGACCACGGCGACGACACCGACCGTGGCCATGACCAGCAGCGATGCGGCGGCCGCCGCGACCGGCCGGCTGCGCCAGCGTGATCCGGCTTCCGGAGGCTCCCCGCCGGGGTACCCGGGCGCCAGCGGCACGACCGCGCCCGCCTTGCCCTGGCCCGGCCTGCCCAGGCCCGTCGTCCCGCCCAGGCCCGGCCCGGCTGGGACGGGCGGGGCGCTCTGGCCCCTCGCCGGGCTGATGGCCAAGGTCCTGTCGATGCCCGCCGGCTCGGTGTGGGCCGGTGGCTGGCCCGGGGCGGCCACGCTGTCGTAGGCCGCATCGCTGTAAGCCGCGCCGTCGTGGGCCGCGCCGTCGTAGGTGGTACCGACGGCGGCGCCGTAGGCGGTACCGACAGCGCCGGCGGGGCCGGCGGCGTGGACGGGGCCGGCGGGGCCATCCACGGCGTCGCGGGGGATGACCGCTGTGCTGTTGTGGCCGGAGCCGAGCGCCTGGTAGCGGGTGCGGGCGGCGATGTCGCGGGCGGTGGCCGCCGCGGCGGCCCGGTCGAAGGTGCGCGCGAGCCCCTCCCGCAGGGATGCCGGTGCCGCCACTATCCGGGTCGCGGCGAGCATCTCCTCGGGGGTGATCCCGTGCGGTACCGGGGCTGCCTGTACCTGCGGCGAGCCCGACCAGGCCAGTGAGCTGCCGCGGGCGAGTTCCAGCAGCCACGAGTGCAGCCGGCTGGGATCGCTGAGCGGGCTGAGACGGCTACGGGCGACGAGGGCGAACGCCGTGCCCGCGGCGGCGTGCGCGACGGTCGGCTCGCCAAGGATCAGCAGGCACACGGAGAAGACGTCGTCGGCGTACCGGTCGTAGAGATCGTCGAATGCCTGCCGCTGGCCATGCCGAATCCGCATGACGATGTCGGCGTCGATGTCGGCGTCGATGTCAGCGTTGGCGCCGACTGCCGGTCGCTCCGGTCGCAGCCTCCCGCCGAAGGTGGTGTGGTCGATGCCGCCGTCCATCAGTGCACTCTCCCGGATCCCCCATCGGTGATTCCCGTCGCAGCCGTGCTCTGACACGGACGGAGTGATATCACCATCACTCTTTACGGTAGAACGTCCCGGTCATCTCATGCGGAACCTTGGGAAAACTTTGTTGTCACATGACGGACTCGTAACGCGCCAGGCCTGATCCACGCCGTCCCCCCACCGCCGTCCCGCCACCGCCGACGAACCGGCGGCGGCGGGACGGCTGGTGGCAGGGCAGTGCGGGAGCGGCCCTCGGGCCGCCGCCCGGTGCCGGGAGGGGAGCGGCTCCCGGCCGGCCGTTCCCGTGGCGTCGAGTGATCAGGACGGCTGCTGGGCGAGGGTCACCTCGGTGGTCTGCGTCTGGCCGTTGCGGGTGTAGGTGACCGTCACCTTGCTGCCGATGTCATGTGAGCGCACGGCGGCGATGAGGCCGTCCACACTGGTGATCCGGCGGTCCCCCAGCTTGGTGATGACATCGCCCGGCTGGAGCCCGGCCCGCTGCGCCGGCCCGTCGCCCACCAGGTTCTCGACGGTGGCACCGGTGCCCTCACCCGTCGGATCGGACGGGCCCGCGCCCGCCGTGGACGCGCTGACCCCGAGGTACGGATGCCTCGCGGCGCCCCCGGTGATCAGTTCTTCGGCGATGGACTGGGCGTAGTTGGCCGGGATCGCGAACCCGACGCCGATGTTGCCGGACTGCTGCTGGCCGCCGAAACCACGGCCGCCCGATCCCACGGTGGCGATCGCCGAGTTGATGCCGATCAGCTCACCCCTGCTGTTGACCAGCGGGCCGCCGGAGTTGCCCGGGTTGATCGGGGCGTCGGTCTGGATGGCGTCGAGAACCGCGTTGCTGTCCTGGACGTCGGTGTCGCCGGTCCGCACCGGCCGGTGCACGGCGCTGACGATGCCCGAGGTCACAGTGCCGTTCAGGCCGAGGGGGCTGCCGACCGCGACCACCAGTTCGCCGACCGCGAGCGCGTCGGAGTTACCGAAGGTCGCCGGCTTCAGGCCGGTTTCTTCGATCTTGATGACTGCGAGGTCGGAGCTCGGGTCGGCACCGACGATCTTCGCGTTGTAGTCCTTGCCGTCCTGCGTGCTCACGCTCAGCGAACCGCCGCGCGCGGCGTCGGAGACCACGTGGTTGTTGGTGAGGATGTAGCCGTCCTGGCGGATGATCACCCCGGAGCCGGTGCTCCCCTCGTTGCTCCTGGAGGCGGCGGAGATCGTGACCACGCTCGGGAGGATGGCCTGCGCCGCGGCCGACACCGTGCCGACCGCGGCCGGCGACGTGCCACCCGAGCCGTTGTCGGTGCTGCGCAGCAGTCCGCCGGAGGACACCACGGTCTGTCCGTTGTCGTTGTTGCCGGCCACCAGCGCCCCCACGCCGCCGCCCACCCCGGCCGAGAGCAGCGCGAGCGCGACCGCGGCGGCGGCCAGCCGGCGGCGGTGCGGTGGCCCCGACGGCCCGGCGGCCCGCGTGGTGCCCTGGTACGGGCCGGCCGGTGGTGCGGGCGGCGCGTGGAAGGGATTCCCGGCGCCGGGCAGCCCGCCAAGGTAGTTCGCGCCGGGCCGGGCCGGGTCAGGCGGGGGGAACGCCCCCCCGTCGCTGCCGGCCGCGGCCTGCTCTTCCGCCCGCGGCGTGTTCCACGGCGTGTCCCACCAGACCCGGCCGGACGGCTCGCCCGGCCCGCCGGGACGAGGCCGGGGCTCGTTCCCGGACGACGAGGCCGTCGACGGTGGGGCCGGCGTGCCGGCCGGCCGCTGCCACGGTGAGCTGTCGGGGCTGGCGGGAGCCTGCTTCCTGTCGGCGGACGCGAAGGGCGCCGTGGGGTTCGGCGGGGTCGGGCCGCCCTGCCCCGGGCCGCCTGGCGGTGGGTCACCGCCGACGGCCGGCCGGGCCGGCCGTGTGTCGGCAACGGGATAGGGGTCGACATCCGGCACCGCCCAGTCCGGGCCGTCCGGGCCGTCCGCGACGCCGTCGTCGGATACGTGCGCGTTCAAAGATGATCCGTCCGCGAAGGTGACGAAGGGAGGCCGCGTGCTCATGGTACGAACCTTCCCCTCGCAAGCTGAGTGAATACTGAAGTACAGACAACAGTCGGCTGAGACAGGGTGCCGGACGGTGTCCGCCGCCCGACACGGCCCGCCGGCCGGCACCCCCGGGATCACGCGCCGACGGGGGCGACGACGGCAGAGTACGCAGCGTACGGCCGCGGGAGGCAGCGCGGGAACACGGCGTCGGGGAGTGCGCGGCAGCGGGGAACGCCGGTGAGGAACGCCGGTGGCGGGGAACACAGGGGAACGCCAGGGGAACACCGTGGTGAGAAACAGCGAGCCACGGTGGGAAAACGGGGGCCCGGCAGGGAACGATGCGCGCTGTCAGGATGCCGGTGCAGGTGGCGTCTCGTGTCGACAATCATAGCCGTCCCGTTCCGGACGCCCGTCCGTGTCTTTCCATGTCTTTCCGTGGCTCTTCTGCTGTTGCGTGTCCGGCCTGTTGTTCCGTCCGCCCGGAGCCCCCTTCCGGGACCCGTCCCCGTAGCGGGGGTTTTCACCATGCCGGATGCTTGCACCGCGGCGGGAACCGCGACGGGACGGGTATTGTGACCGAACCCGCTTACCATCTTCCACATCGGTCCCGTTCTCCGGTTTCCCGCTCCGCGCCCGCGTCCGCGTCCGTTCCCGGGTAGCGGGTCTCGGATTCGCCGTGACAGCCCTCAGTAGCTTCTCAGGCACGGTTCAGCCCGTTCTCACCGCGAGCGCCGACGCTGGGAGGTGTGAACCTGTCGAAACGTTTTCGGGCCGACCGCCCCGTCAGCCCGGCTGTGCCCGGACCGCCATGTGCGGTACCCGGGAGCGGCGACAGAGACAGCCCCACAGCCCCCGCCACCGGCGCGCCGTCCGTCATCCGCGCGGACGTCCCGCCGGCGCCCCCCGAGGCGGCGTCCGACGGCCCGGAGCACGCCGGCCCCGCGTACGCCGCTGCCATGCCCCCCGGGCCCGCCGGTGCTGTGCCCGCCGGTGCTGTGCCCGCCGGTGCTGTGCCCGCCGGTGCTGTGCCCGCCGGGGGCGGGCCCGCCGGTGCTGTGCCCGTCGGCGTCCTCGCGGAACCGGGGCTCGACGCTCCCGGGAGCGCCGGCGTCCTGGCGGGAGCCCGGCCCGACGGTTCGCGGACGATCCCGTCACAGGGCGTGTTCGGAGCCGACGGCCGGGCCGTGTCCGCCGGCCGGGCCGCGGTGGTGCCACGGCCGTGCGGGACGCCGCCGGCGCGGTGGCGCCCACAGCCACTCGTCGAGGTGGTCGTCCCCGTCTACAACGAGCAGGAGGCCCTCGACGGCAGCATCCGCCGGCTGTACGACTACCTGACCCGCCGCTTCCCCTTCGGCTGGCGTATCACGATCGCCGACAACGCCAGCACCGACGCGACCCCGCTCGTCGCGCGGCGCCTGGCCGACGAGCTCGGCCGGGTCCGTGTGACGCGGCTGGAGGCCAAGGGCCGCGGCCGGGCTCTGCGGGCGGCCTGGTCGTCCTCGGACGCCGACGTCGTGGCCTACATGGACGTCGATCTCTCCAGTGGGCTGGAGGCGTTCCTGCCCCTGGTCGCGCCCCTGCTGTCAGGCCATTCGGACGTCGCGATCGGCTCCCGGCTCGTCCGCGGCTCCCGGGTCGTCCGCGGGCCGAAGCGGGAGATCATCTCGCGTTGCTACAACTCGATGCTGCGGGTGGCCTTCCACACCTCCTTCCGGGACGCCCAGTGCGGGTTCAAGGCCGTGCGGGCGGACGTGGCCCGCGCGCTGCTGCCCGCCGTCGAGAACGACCACTGGTTCTTCGACACCGAACTGCTGCTGCTGGCCGAACGCAACGGCCTGCGCATCCACGAGGTGCCGGTGGACTGGACCGACGACCCGGACTCGCGGGTCGACGTCGTGGCGACCGCGATGGAGGACATCCGCGGAATGATCCGGGTCGCGCGCCGCATCCTCGCCGGCCGGGCCGGGGTGGAGCTGCCGCCACAGGTCCGGGCCGCGCGGCTGCCTCGTAACATGGGCCGCCAGCTCAGGACGTTCGCGGCGATCGGGGTGTGTTCGACCCTCGCCTACGTCGTCGCCTACGCGCTGCTGCGCGAGGGCGGGGCGTCGTCCTTCGCGGCCAACTTCATCGCGCTGCTCGGCACGGCGGTGGGCAACACCTGGGCCAACCGGCGCCTGACGTTCGGGCAGGTGGGCGGCGAGGGGGCGCTGCGCCAGTTCGCCGAGTCCGGGGTGGTGTTCGTGCTGGGGCTCGCGGCGTCCTCCGCCGGCCTCGGGCTGCTGCACGCGCTCTGGTCGTCGTCCGGGGTTCTTGTCGAGATCGTCACCGTGCTGCTCAGCGGTGCGCTGGCCACGGTGGTGCGGTTCGTGCTGATGCGGGCCTGGGTCTTCCATCCCGCCCGCTCCCCTCGTCCTCGCGGTACCTCCACCGGGCGTCATCCGCACCGGGGGTGACCCGTCCACCGACGGGGCGCTCTGACCGGATGCCGGTGGGGGAAGCACGTGCTGGGAAGGGCTGTGACCGTGGTCGGGGAGCCGCGGTGCCGGTTCGCCGAGTGTCGGGATGCGAGTACGATTCGATCACGCAACGTCATCATATGACCGTGCGGATCCAGGCGAGTTGCGTCGCGGAAACCTGTGGCGGATACGCTTAATATCGTTGTTCCGACGACATCGGCACAACCGCCGCCGTGCGAACCTGACCGGAGGATACTCGCGTGGTCCGAGGAGGCCCCGACTCCCGGGGCGGCCGACGAGGTGATCCTCTAGTGGGCTCGCGGGGGGAGACGCGTGAAATCGCGGATGGTGACGACGAGGAGACATGGTCGCCGAACGAGCCGGCAGGCCTGTCCCGGCCCGGGCCGGACGCGTCACGGCACCCGGCGGCCGGGCTGGACGCGTCACGGCACCCGGCGGCTGGGCCGCCGCCGTCCCGGTCGGTAGCGGCGGTGGCGGAGCAGGCGGATCACAGGCCTGAGCGGCCCGCCCTCGGCCAGATGCGGGCGCTTTCGGCGAGCAGGAGCCTGGTTGCTTTCGCCACTCTGTCGAACCAGTCCACCAGGAGCGCCCAGCCCGTCGGCGGCCCCCGGTCCGGGACGTCCGCAGCCGGCGGTCCCGGACCC
>NZ_CEVIVC010000024.1:2140-13521 GCF_982290645.1 Protofrankia sp. CiP1_Cm_nod4 | reverse complement strand
TGGCCACGGACCCGGCGGTCCCGGACCAGGTGGTCCCGGGTCCGGTAGCCGTGGGTCTGGCGGCCACGGGCCCGCCGCGTCCCCCGCGGGCCGGGCCGGGCCGGGCCGGGCCGGTGGCAGCGCACCGGGTATGGACGCTGGTCCCGCTCCCTCACCGGTTGCCAACGGACATCTGGGGGGGAATGGTTCCGCTCCGCCCGCACCGGCGCGGCACGGGTCCGGGCCGGCTGCCGGCGATGCCCGTCGAGCCGAGGGCCATCCCGGCCGCTGGGGGGCCCGCGGGCCCGGTGGCCCTGATCCGCTTGACATGACCACCGTCGTGCAGCGTCCCGCCGAGCGGGGATTCCCCGACCAGGGCGCGGACCAGGGCGCGGACCAGGGCGCGCGTCCTCGCGGCGCGGACCCGGCCGCCCGGGGCCGGGCACCGGGCACCGGCACCGATGCGGAGCGGGGAGCGCCGCTCTACACCGGAGCGCCCACGCAGGGATACAGCCCGTTCCCGGAGCGTGGGCGGGACAGCGTCCGGCCCACGCCTGCTCCTGCCGCGCTCCGCCAGCCGGGTGCGGGGCGTCCTGGCCCCGCCGGGGCGGAACCGGTCGGCTCATCCGGACCTGTTCCGCCCCGGTCGTCCGTGGCCGCCGGCATGCCGCCGGCCGCGCAGCCGCGGTCGCCGATGCCCCCGCCCGACTCCGGGCGGGGCACTCCCCGGCCCACGCGCTCCCAGTCCGCGCCGCACGGCCGGCCCGATGCCCGGGCGTGGCCGACCGCCGGGCCAGCTGGCGCGGCTGGCGCGGCTGGCGCGGCTGGCGCGCGCGGGCCGGCCGCCGGTGACCGGGCCCGCCCGGCGGGCCAACGGCATCATGATCATGATGCTCGCCCGTCCGGGGACCGGGTATCGGCCGGGGCCGGTCAGCGGGCAGGGGAGCGCGGGCCGTCGGCTGGATGGGGCGGCCCGGCCGAGGCCGTCTCCAGCGCGGACGACATCGAGGCCACCGATCGGTTCACCAGGCTTCCCGGCGAGGAGGGCCGTTCCGGCGCCGCTGGTCGTCCCGCTCAGGCGCGTACCGGGCGCGCCCGGGTGGACGCCGCTCCCGCCAGGGGTGGTTCCGGCCCGGTCCGTGCCGCCACCGCCGCCGACGCCGCCTCTGGCACCGATTCCGACGCTGATACCGACTCCGGCTTCGACGCCACCGCTGACGCGCGGGCCCGGCCGGGTGCCGCGTCCGCGCGGCGCCGTCCCTCGCGTGCGCGTCCGGCCGTGAGCCTGCTGGGCCTGCTGCTGGTGATCGCTGTCATGGTCGTCGGGTTCTCCGTCGGGCAGGCTGTCGCGGTGCCGGGCTCGGTCAGCGTGCAGTCACGGATCAGCGGCTGGGCCCGTGGCCATAATCTGGCGTTCCTCGTCGAGAGCGTCGACAGGTTCCGCTGATCGTCGATGTTCCCGGTGCCGCTGGCCGGGTTTCGATGATCGTTGCTGCCAGCTGGCGACTTGTCCGTATATTGATAAATATGTCGGATGGTAGTGTTTCATTGTTGCCTGATTTTCTGTTACCATGCGAGATGTTGATAAAATGGGGTGTAGCTCCCAAATAGTCCATCTACGCTAGCCGCTGTTTTGCAGTTGGTCATTGTGATGGTTGTTGTGCGAGGAATTCACTTCCGGGCTCTTGCGCTCGGGGCTTCCTGCATGTGAATCTGCATAGACAGGTCTGTCGCGCTCTGTCACAACATGTGCGACTTGGCGTGATGTTGGTCGGGTGGCGTCCCGGCCTGTCATCCGCGGCAGGAGGCTTCGCGTGCGTCCATATTCCACGCGTCCACACAGCAACGGCCCACGTGTCATCCGTCCGGCGGCCGGTCGTGCCGCGGACGCCTCCGCGGCCGAGGATCCCCGCGTCAGAGCATCGGCCCTGGCCGCCCCTGCCCCGCCGGGCCGGGAGCCGACCGCGGAGGAGGTCGACGCGATCGCCCGGGCGGTCTTCGCCAGCCCGCTGGTCGCCGCCGTCCTCCGCGGCCGCCTCCAGGTGGACTCCATCAGGATCTCCACCGGCTCGCCCGACTGGGCGTTCGTCGCGCTCCGGCCGCGTGAGCACGATCTCGACCCGGCCGTTGCCGTGCTGCGCTGGAACGTCAGCGGCGGCTGGGTGCTCGACCAGGTCGGCACGGCCCAGGTCGGCGTGGGCCGGGTCCCGGTGGCCGTGAGCGACGAATTCGATCTTGATGATGGACGATAGGGCGTGTCGGGCCTCCCACGCGGCCGGATACCGTTGTGAAGGTGTCCACACCGGCGGACGGCTCCGACGTGCCCACCACCCTGGCCGGGTGGCTGCGCGGCCTGCGGGATGACGCGCTGGCCCGGCTGCTCACCCTGCGGCCGGATCTGGCCACCCCGCCCCCGCCCGACTTCGACGTCCTCGGTGCCCGGCTGGAGATCCGGGTGAGCGTCACCCGCGCGCTCGAGCGGCTCGACGTCTTCACCCTCGAGGTCTGCGAGGCGTTGACACTGCTCCCACCCGCGGTGAGCGCGGCGGAGCTGTCGACGTTCTGCGGGGGCGCGGACGTGACAGCGGCCCTGGCGACGCTGCGCGAACGCGGGCTGGTGTGGGGGGACGACGCGGCCGTCGTGCTCGTCGGCATGGTCCGTGACCTGCTGGGCGAGCGTCCGCTCGGGTTCGGCCGGCCGTTGCGCGCGTGCCTGGGCGGCCATCGGCACACCCAGCTGGCCCGGCTCGCCGCCGCGGTCGGCGTCGACCCGCGCCGGGACCGGGGCGCGGCCACCCGCTCGGCCCTGCTCGACGAGCTGGCCGCCGTGCTGGCCGGGCGGGAGCGGGTGTCCAGGCTGGTCGAGGAGTGCGGCCCGCGGGCCCGCCAGATCCTCGACCGGCTCGCCGCCGGGCCGGCGCTGGGGCACACCGGCGACGCCGGGCGCCTGCTCGCCGCCTCCGACGCCCGTACTCCGGTGGAGGAACTGCTCGCGCGCGGCCTGCTCGTCGGTGTCGACGAGGAGACGGTCGAGCTCCCCCGGGAGGTGGGCCTGGCCCTGCGCGGCGACCGGCCGGCGGGGACGCTGCACGTCGACCCGCCCGCGCTCACCGGCCGGCAGATCGATCTCGGCCAGGTCGACGGCGCCGCCGCGCTTGCCGCCGGCACGCTGATCCGCCTGGTGACGGCCCTGCTCGAGGCGTGGGGAGAGGCCCCGCCCACCCCGCTGCGCACCGGCGGTCTCAGCGTCCGGGACTTCCGCGCCACCGCGAAGCTGCTCGACGTCACCGAGACGGTGGCGGCGGTGGTCGTCGAGACCGCCTACGCGGCCGGGCTGGTCGACGGCTCCACCGGGACGGACACCCAGATCATGCCCACGACGGCCTACGACCGGTGGTCCGTGGAGACCCCGGCCATGCGGTGGGCCGTCCTGGCCGAGGCGTGGCTGCACACCCCGGACGTCCCCGGCCTGGTGGGGGAGCGGGACGACAAGGGCCGCCAGCTCGCGGCGCTGTCGCTGGAGCTGCGGCGGCGCAGCGCGCCGGAGCTGCGCCGTCTCGTGCTGGACGCGTTCGCCGCCGCGCCCCACGGGCTCGCGCCCACCCCCGCCTCGGTGCGGGAACTGCTCGCCTGGCGGATGCCACGGCGCGGCGGGCCGTTGCTGGACAGGATGGTCGACTGGGTCTTCGCCGAGGCGGAGCTGCTGGGCCTCACCGGCCGGGGCGCGCTGTCGGCCGCCGGGTGGGCGCTGGTCCGCGGCGAGGCCGGGGCGGGGGTGAGCCGCTCCGAGCTGGCGGCGGCGCTCGGCCCGATGCTGCCCGAGCCGGTCAGCGAGCTGTTCGTGCAGGCCGACCTCACCGCGGTGGCGCCGGGCCCGCTGGTGCCGGAGATCGCCGCCGAGCTGGCGCAGATGGCCGACGTCGAGTCCGCGGGCGCGGCCACGGTCCACCGGTTCTCCGAGTCGTCCCTGCGGCGGGCGCTGGACGCCGGGCGGACCGTCGAGGACATCCGCGGCTTTCTCACCCGGGTGGCCCGCGGGGGCGTACCGCAGACGCTGGACTACCTGGTGGACGACGTCGCTCGCCGGCACGGGCGGCTGCGGGCGGGGCCGGCCGCGTCCTACCTGCGCTGTGACGACACCGCCGTCCTCTCCGAGGTGGTCGCCTCCCGGCGGACCCAGGCGCTGGGGCTGCGCCGGATCGCGCCGACGGTGGTGATCAGCGCGCTGCCCATGCCCAAGCTGCTGGACGGGCTGCGCGCCGCCGGTTTCTCCCCGGTGGGGGAGGGCCCCGACGGGCGGGTGGTGCTCAGCCGGCCGGAGGCGCACCGCACACCGGGCCGGCCGCGGCCGCCGGGCGGTGCCCAGGCGCGGGGCGGCCGTGACGAGCAGCTGCGCGACATGGTGCGGATGATCCGCCGCGGGGACGAGGGCGCCCGCACGGCGCGGGCAGCCGCTGCCGCGGCCGGCTCGCTGGCCACGGGGGCTGACGGGGCCGACGGGATGGTCCGGTCCGCGCCGTTGATCCTGGTGACGCTGCAGGGGGCGGCCCGCGCGGGCCGCCGGGTGCTGCTCGGATACGTCGACCAGCAGGGGACGCCCCGTGACCAGGTGGTCCGCCCGCTGACCGTCGAGGGCGGCTGGGTCACGGCCTGGGATCAGCGCACCACCTCGACCCGGCGGTTTGCGTTACACCGTGTGACCGGCGTCCTCGATATGGAGGACGCGCTCACGGGCAGTGAGATCAATAGCTACCCCTGGCTCTACGAGCCGGGCGGGATGGGCGGTTTCAGGGCCGCTTCCGCCCCCCGAGCCGGTCTCGGCGTCGGGCCGGCGGCCGTGAGCCCGATCGCCGTGGACACTGTCACCGTGCACACCGCCGGTATGGACGCCGTGCACACCGCCGGTATGGACGCCGCCGGCGGGCCGACGGCCGTGCCCGACCAGGCGCATCCACGGACGGCTGACGCGGAGGACATTCCCGGTCTGCCCTGACAGCGGCCAGGCCCGCCCCGCTTCCCGGTGGCCACCGGAGTCTCCCGATGACCGGATGCCGGCGGCCGGGCCGCTGCGCGGCCGGACCGCCCGGACAGCGCCCGCCGCGGGCGGTGACGACGGCCCCGCCCCGGGGCCGTCGACGAGCATGCGAGAATCGGCGGACGCGCTCGGTGCCCGCTTGCCGGCCGGTCTGGTCCGGCTGCCGGTCCGCCTGACGCAGTGCCGTGACATCGTCGTCCTGGAAGCCCTCGGACGCCGCGGGCACTCCGGGAGCCCTGGGAACCTCGGAAATCCCGGAAGCCTCGGAAACCTCGGAAGGGTGGTGAGACGTGCCCGACGGCCCGTTGATCGTCCAGTCGGACAAGACCCTGCTACTGGAAGTCGATCACCCGCTGGCCGGCAACGCGCGGGCCGTGATCGCGCCGTTCGCGGAGCTGGAACGTTCACCCGAGCACATACACACCTACCGGATCACCCCGTTGGCGCTGTGGAACGCCCGGGCCGCCGGCCACGACGCCGAACAGGTCGTCGACGCGCTCGTCCGGTTCTCCCGCTACGCCGTTCCGCACGCGCTGCTCGTCGACATCGCCGACACCATGGACCGCTACGGCCGGCTGCGGCTGGAGAACGACCCGGTGCACGGGCTGGTGCTGCGCACCGTCGACCGCGCGGTGCTCACCGAGGTCGTCCGGTCGAAGAAGGTCGCGCCGATGCTCGGGCAGCGCCTCGACGACGACTGCGTCGCGGTGCACCCGTCCGAGCGGGGGCGGCTCAAGCAGGCACTGCTGAAGATCGGCTGGCCGGCCGAGGACCTCGCCGGTTACGTCGACGGTGAGGCGCACCCGATCGAGCTGCGCCAGGACGGCTGGGAACTGCGCAGCTACCAGAAGGGCGCGGTGGCGGGTTTCTGGGAGGGCGGCTCGGGCGTGGTGGTGCTGCCCAGCGGCGCGGGCAAGACCATCGTCGGTGCCGCCGCCATGGCGCACGCCCGCGCCACCACCCTGATCCTGGTCACCAACACCGTCGCCGGCCGCCAGTGGCGGTCGGAGCTGCTCAAGCGCACGTCGCTCACCGAGGAGGAGATCGGCGAGTACTCCGGCGAGCGCAAGGAGATCCGTCCGGTCACCATCGCCACTTACCAGGTGATGACGGCCCGCCGCAAGGGCGAGTACCTGCACCTGGAGCTGTTCGGCGCCCGCGACTGGGGGCTGATCGTCTATGACGAGGTGCACCTGCTGCCGGCGCCGGTCTTCCGGATGACCGCCGACATCCAGTCCCGCCGCCGGCTCGGCCTGACCGCGACCCTGGTGCGCGAGGACGGCCGGGAGGGCGACGTCTTCTCGCTGATCGGCCCCAAGCGCTACGACGCCCCCTGGCGCGAGATCGAGGCCCAGGGCTGGATCGCGCCGGCCGAGTGCACCGAGGTGCGGGTGACCCTCACCGAGGACGAGCGGATGGCCTACGCCGTCGCCGAGGCCGAGGAACGTTACCGCATGTGCGCCACCGCCTACAGCAAACGGGCGGTGGTGCGCCGGCTGGTGCAGCGGCACGCCGACGACCAGGTGCTCGTCATCGGCGCCTACCTCGACCAGCTCGACCAGCTCGGCGAGCTGCTCGACGCCCCGGTCATCCAGGGGTCGACCCGCAACCGGGAGCGCGAACGCCTGTTCGAGGCGTTCCGGTCGGGGGAGATCAGCACGCTGGTCGTCTCCAAGGTCGCGAACGTGTCGATTGATCTTCCGGAGGCGGCGGTCGCCATCCAGGTCAGCGGCACGTTCGGCTCACGTCAGGAGGAGGCGCAGCGGCTCGGGCGGGTGCTGCGCCCGAAGGCCGACGGCCGGGGCGCGCACTTCTACACCGTGGTCTCCCGGGACACGATCGACCAGGAGTACGCCGCGCACCGCCAGCGCTTCCTCACCGAGCAGGGCTACGTCTACACGATCGTGGACGCCGACGACATCCCCGACCCCGCGTAGCCGTCCAGCCGCGCCCGGCCGTTCGGCCCCGAACGGCCGGGCGACGGTCACTCCGGGTTTGGTGGGTCCACGAGGGTGGACGGAATGATCGTGCAGGGTACCGGTGTGGTCACCGTCAGCTCCTCGTCCCCGGTCGCGGATCCCAGCGGTATGTAGGCGCCGTCGACGAGCCGGTAGGCGTCGACCCGCGGGCCGTCCGGGTCGACGAGCCAGCAGTCGGGCACGCCGTGGTCCCGGTAGAGGTCGAACTTGAGCGTCCGGTCGTAGCGGCGGCTGCCGGCCTCGGCGACCTCGACGACCAGCAGCGGCAGGCTAGTGATCCGTTGCGGGCGGTCGTCGTCGTCACCGGCCGCGGCCACGACGATGTCGGGGACGACCTCGCTGCGCGGCTCGATCCGGACGCTGACGTCACGGGTGTGGACGCGCATGTCGGCCGGGGTGGCCTCGACGAGCAGCCGGACCAGGCGTTTGGTCACCCGGGCCTCCAGCGGCGTCGGCCACGGGCGGATCACGAACATCCCGTCGACGAGCTCGAAGCGCGGGTCGAGCGCGAGCTCGTCGAGGTCCGTCACGGTGAGCGGCGGGGCGGGCAGCGTCAGGACGGGACGGAGCGACCGTGTCGCGGAGCCGGGAGCGGGCACGCCAGTAATGGTGCCTTGTGACCCGGAGACTGTCTAAATGTTCTTCGCCGGGCCGCTGTCAGCCGAGGCCGCGGGAGTCCTGCTTGAGCGCGGTGTCTATGGTGAGCGCGGAGGCGACCACCAGGCCGCGCAGCGGATCCGTCAGCGGACGGTGGATCTGGACGACGTAGTTGTCAGCGGTGGTGAACAGGGTGCGGGCCAGCCCCTCCCAGGTCTTCGTCACCCGGGCGATCTCGGTGCCGCTGTGGTCGACGATCGAGAAGTTCCACGCCCGCCAGTTCTCCGTTTTGATCATCCCGATGGGCGTCCCGCCGGTCTCCAGCGCGAAACGGATCTTACCGAAGATGTTCTGCTGGACGATCTGGCCGATCTCGAAGCCGTCCGGCCGGGTGACGATCACACGTGACCTGAAGACCTTCGCCGGCCGGGTGAGGACCAGATGGGCCACGCCGGCGCTGTCGCGCACCTCAAGCCGGTGGGTGAAGAACTGGTCGAGCGAGCTTACGAACCGCACCGCTTTCTTCAACGCGCTCTGGCCGATCTCGACAACCGAACCGATCTGGTTGCCGGCCTGGTCGAACACGGCGTATTCGTTCGTCAGTTCGATGAGCTTGGTCTTCTGGTTGACCACCAGGACCGGTTCGGTGAAAAGCGTCCCGCCACCGCCGTGGACGGGTCGCACGCCCGCCTGCTCGGAAAGCTGGCGCCGGATGCGGTCCGGTGTGTAGCTGGTCTGTACCGGCGCGTTCTGATAGCCCTGTGGAGTTCCCCAGCCCTGCGTGGGTGCCGCCTTGCCCGGTGATCCTGGCTGCCCCGATGGCGTGTCGCTGACCTGGTCGGTCCAGGTGGTGCCGTCCCAGTAGCGGAAGCCGTGCTGGCCGGACGGGTCGGCGTACCAGCCGGCCGGCGGCGTGGTCTGGGTCATCTCGTACACACTCCCGGTCATGGTGCTGTCCGCGGCCCACCGCGCGCCCATGGTGGCGGTAATCCCACCGGAACCGGCGCTTCACGAGAGTATGCCTGACATGCTCGACAAACCGCCGCAACCGCCGTTGACATCGCATACACGACGGATGACACCCGCGGCGCAGGCGTGACACAGGTATGACACAGGTATGACGTAGGTATGACGCGGGCATGGCAAAGGGGCGGCCCCGCCGTTGGGACCGCCCCTTTTTATCCTTTTTGCGTGAAATGCAGGCGATGGGCCTCAGAAGTCGAGGTCGCCGCCGCCGCCGGGCACGGCCGGGGCCGGGTTCTTCTCCGGCTTGTCGGCGATGACGGCCTCGGTGGTGAGGAACAGCCCGGCGATCGACGCGGCGTTCTGCAGCGCCGAACGGGTGACCTTGGCCGGGTCGATGATGCCGGTGCCGATCAGGTCGACGTACTCGCCGGTGGCCGCGTTCAGGCCATGGCCGGCGGGCAGGTGGCGGACCTTGTCGACCACGACGCCGCCCTCAAGGCCGCTGTTGTAGGCGATCTGCTTGATCGGCGCCTCCAGGGCGAGGCGGACGATGTTCGCCCCGGTGGCCTCGTCACCAGAGAGGTCGAGCTTCTCGAAGGCGGTGACCGACGCCTGGAGCAGCGCGACGCCACCACCGGCGACGATGCCCTCCTCGACCGCGGCCTTCGCGTTCGAGACGGCGTCCTCGATGCGGTGCTTCTTCTCCTTGAGCTCGACCTCGGTGGCGGCACCGACCTTGATGACCGCGACACCGCCGGCGAGCTTGGCCAGCCGCTCCTGCAGCTTCTCGCGGTCGTAGTCGGAGTCCGACTTCTCGATCTCGGCGCGGATCTGGTTGACCCGGCCGGCGATCTGGTCGGGGTCGCCGGCGCCCTCGACGATCGTGGTCTCGTCCTTGGTGACGACGAACTTGCGGGCCTTGCCGAGCAGGTCGACCGTGGTGCTCTCCAGCTTCAGGCCGACGTCCTCGGAGATGACCTGGCCACCGGTGAGGATGGCGATGTCACCGAGCAGGGCCTTGCGGCGGTCGCCGAAGCCGGGGGCCTTCACCGCGACGCTCTTGAAGGTGCCACGGATCTTGTTGACGACCAGGGTGGCCAGGGCCTCGCCCTCGACGTCCTCGGCGATGATCGCCAGCGGCTTGCCGGCCTGCATGACCTTCTCCAGCAGCGGGAGCAGGTCCTTGACCGCCGAGATCTTGCTGTTGACGATGAGGATGTACGGGTCGTCGAGGACGGCTTCCTGGCGGTCGGCGTCGGTGACGAAGTACGGCGAGATGTAGCCCTTGTCGAAGCGCATACCCTCGGTGAGCTCGAGCTCGAGGCCGAAGGTGTTGCTCTCCTCGACGGTGACGACGCCTTCCTTGCCGACCTTGTCCAGTGCCTCGGCGATGAGCGCGCCGATCGCGGGGTCGCCCGCGGAGATGGACGCCGTGGAGGCGATCTGCTCCTTGGTCTCGACCTCCTTGGCCTGCTTGGAGAGCTCCTCGGAGACGCGCTCGACCGCGACCTCGATGCCCTTCTTCAGGCCCAGCGGGTTGGCGCCGGCCGCCACGTTGCGCAGACCCTCGCGGACCAGTGCCTGGGCGAGGATCGTCGCGGTGGTGGTACCGTCACCGGCGACGTCGTTGGTCTTCTTCGCTACTTCCTTGACGAGCTCCGCACCGATCTTCTCGTACGGGTCCTCGAGCTCGATCTCCTTGGCGATGCTCACACCGTCGTTGGTGATCGTGGGGACGCCCCACTTCTTCTCCAGAACGACGTTGCGGCCCTTCGGGCCGAGTGTGACCTTCACGGCGTCGGCCAACTGGTTCATGCCGCGCTCCAGGCCGCGCCGTGCCTCCTCATCGAAGGCAATGATCTTCGGCATGGTGTCGTGGTCCTCCCAGGGGAATGGCTGTTCAATGGCCTGGCCAAGACGACGCCCGCGACGGACGGCCTGGTGGCCTCGTCGCTCAGCCCTGGCACTCGAAGCGGGTGAGTGCCAGCTCCTGTTTAGCACTCGAGGTGGGTGAGTGCAAGCTCGCCCCCCGTTGCGCCGCACGGCCGGACGGCCCGCCGCGGGCCCGGCCGCACGCCGGCCGCATGCCATCGTCCGGCCCGTGAACCACCGGTGAACCCCGTGCCGGTCACGTGCCCAGAACTCCGTTGAACTGAACAGATCGCCACGCGGGCGTCAAGCGACTACGGCGAAGCCCTGGCTGCCAGCCCAACGACGAACCCCCGCCGTTGCGCGCTGGAAGGACGGGGGTTCGCGGTGCTGGGGCACGTTCGCAGGCCGCGATCGCCGACCAGGACGGTGCGGTGCAGGTCAATCTGAATCTACCCAACGGGGCCGGGACGGTGCTGCGGGTGATCGGCGATCCACGTCCATGCGGTCCATGTGCCGTGTCACGGGCCGGTGGTGCCAGGCGTTTTCACGCCCGCCCTGGGGCACGTCGTCCGTCCGTGGCGTCCTCGGCCTCCCAGCGCAGCAGGTCGCCCGGCTGGCACCTGAGCACCTCGCGGAGCGCGGCGAGCGTCGCGAAGCGCACCGCCCTGGCGCGGCCGTTCTTGAGTACCGCCAGGTTGGCGGGCGTGATCCCTACGCGGTCCGCGAGCTCGCCCACGGACATCTTCCGCCTGGCCAGCATCACGTCGATGTCGACGACGATCGGCATCAGATCACCGTTGATAACGGGGACGTCGATGCCGTTGATACGGATGCTGCGGGCCATCGCCACCTCCTCGTGTGGTTTCCATGAGGTGCGGACAGGCCGGCGCCGCTCCGGGCATGGTGGTATCCGGGAAGGGGACGGCGGTGGGATCATGGGAGTCGTCCGTGTC
>NZ_CEVIVC010000024.1:0-1797 GCF_982290645.1 Protofrankia sp. CiP1_Cm_nod4 | reverse complement strand
GATCGTGGAGGTGCTCGCGGGGATGGCCACGCCACGGCTGTCGAAGCGAAGTCGCGGAGGTGTCACCATCGGCATGCGCTCCAGCGGCCTGTCCGGATCTGGCACCGGAGGGTCCCCGGCACCCGATCCGGACGGACAGACGCGTGCCCCAGGGAGATCATCCACCACAACCTCCGACACGCCGACGAACCCGGGAGGTTGTGGTGAGAGATCGACATGCATCCTGACCTGCAACGACACAGAATTTTTAGATCATCTCACCATGATCTAAAAGATCTTCAAAAGGAGGTTGTGGTTGGATCTTGCAAACCCCCAGCTCAGACGGGGTACAATTCGGACAGCGGTCCCCGCGATCTACAAATCCGAGCCGGATTGAAACCGACGCCCGGAAGGGCGCTGTCCGGGATTTTTTGTCCCCGCGATCTACAAATCCGAGCCGGATTGAAACCTGCCGGGAAATCGCCAATCCGGCCTGGAGGGAGTCCCCGCGATCTACAAATCCGAGCCGGATTGAAACCCGCATCCTTAGCCGCCCCTATGAGAGGTATGTAGTCCCCGCGATCTACAAATCCGAGCCGGATTGAAACCAGGGCTTGAGTCGCTACCGGCGGAGAGGGGGTCCCCGCGATCTACAAATCCGAGCCGGATTGAAACCTGCATGGAAAGTTAGGCGGTCAACGCGGAGTCCCCGCGATCTACAAATCCGAGCCGGATTGAAACTGCAGTAGGCGCTGCCGGGCTGGGCCCAGAGAGTCCCCGCGATCTACAAATCCGAGCCGGATTGAAACCTCTGAGGCGCGGCGCCGAGCCACCACCGGAGGTCCCCGCGATCTACAAATCCGAGCCGGATTGAAACATCACCGCGATGTTGCCTTTGATTCGCGGGGGTCCCCGCGATCTACAAATCCGAGCCGGATTGAAACTGTGTCGCCATGTACACGACCGATGTGCGGTGTCCCCGCGATCTACAAATTCGAGCCGGATTGAAACATCTACGGAACCGACGGCGATAATCAGGTCCCCGCGATCTACAAATCCGAGCCGGATTGAAACTCGCTATCTTATCCACGCCAAGAGCCATCAAGTCCCCGCGATCTACAAATCCGAGCCGGATTGAAACCTCGCGGCGAACCTGCTCGGAGACCGCCTCGAGTCCCCGCGATCTACAAATCCGAGCCGGATTGAAACTGCCAGCCGCGACGCGCTCGCGCGCTGCCGCCGGTCCCCGCGATCTACAAATCCGAGCCGGATTGAAACCGGGCCAGGTTGGCCCGCACCTCCGGGATCTGCTGTCCCCGCGATCTACAAATCCGAGCCGGATTGAAACTCTCACTTGCGGCACGTAATTCTGCCCTTTTGTCCCCGCGATCTACAAATCCGAGCCGGATTGAAACCAGGGGGGCGGGAGCCGCGGGTGGTGGCTGCGGTCCCCGCGATCTACAAATCCGAGCCGGATTGAAACCGCAGCTCCCAAATCCCCGCGTCCTTCTTGAAGCGGGGTCCCCGCGATCTACAAATCCGAGCCGGATTGAAACCTCATCGGTCGCCCGCCGAATCAGATCCGTGGGGTCCCCGCGATCTACAAATCCGAGCCGGATTGAAACCCGAACTGCTCGATCGTGCGGGCCTTGGTGCGTCCCCGCGATCTATAAATCTGAGCCGGATTGAAACCTCCTGCGGCGTGCGCGAGCGCGCTCCGTGCCGGTCCCCGCGATCTACAAATCCGAGCCGGATTGAAACACGGAGGTTGACGGCACCGTCTTGAAGACGTGTCCCTGCGATCTACAAATCTGAGCC
>NZ_CEVIVC010000023.1:52913-53817 GCF_982290645.1 Protofrankia sp. CiP1_Cm_nod4 | reverse complement strand
GGCTGTCGCACGATGGCCGGACCGTCTTCTCACGCCTACCGCCATGCGTCGGGCGCTCCCAGAATGCAGCCGCGACAAGATCGGCGCAATATCACAGGAGAATCCTCCTGTCGGAATGCTCTTCACGCACCTGCAGGGACTGCCCGAGGAATCCCGCAAGATGCCTTTCACACTGGAGACCGTGAATGTGAATCCCGCCGACGCCAGGCTGTTGGAGGCCAATGGGGTGCTGTTCCGAGAGAACGATCAGTACTGGATTCCGGAGATCTACCGTCACGGCCTCGGGTTCGGGCTGAGCGGGACCGGCCGGCCGCGTGTGATCGCTATTGCGAAGTCGATCCGTGGGCGGGGTGGCTCCGGCTGATGTCGGCCGGCCGGGGCCGGCCGCCGGCGCACGGGGCGTCGCCGGCGGCCGGAACGCTCAGCAGCCCGGAATGGTGGTTGTGAGGGTGGCCGGGCAGCCGGGTTTGATTACCTTGCGTATGGCGATCTCGCCGTGAGCGCCGAAGGATTTCACGACGACCGAGTTCCGTAGGCCCTCGGCGACCATGGGCAGGCTGTTCAGGGTGACCGGGGTCAGGTCGCCGAGGATGAAGTAGTCGACGTCCTGCCAGCCGTTCTTCAGTTTCTCGCGGACGGCTGGGTCGAGGTCCAGTTTGTAGAACCAGATCGGCTCGGGCTTCTTGCCGGCCAGCTCCAGGTCCGTCCATATGTTGTCGTCGGTGACGACGATGTTGCCGTCCGGGATGTTCTCGATGTACCAGCGGGCCGCCTCCCGGCTCGGTGCGCTGTCGTCGGCGGTCAGTGCCGTGTGCAGCTTCGGCGCCCAGTGGTCCGGGAGTGTCAGCAGGCCCGCCGTCACGATGCTGGCCACCGCCACCAGGCGTATCCAGGTGGCAAGCAC
>NZ_CEVIVC010000023.1:52048-52532 GCF_982290645.1 Protofrankia sp. CiP1_Cm_nod4 | reverse complement strand
GGGAGGCTCGGCCGCGGGAGGAAGCGGGGCCACCGCCGGGAGCACGGCCGGGAACGGGGCTACGGCCGGAAGCGGGGCAGCGGCCGGGAACGGGGCCACTGCCGGGAGTGAGGTGGCGGCCGGGCCCGGCAGGGACAGCGGATGTGTGTCGCCGGTGGCTGCCGGATCGCGTGGCAGGCCGTGGAGCGCGCTGCCGGCCATGGCCTCGGGGCGGCCGCGGGCGCTGTCGGCGGCCGGTGGCCGGTAGTACGGCAGCAGCGCGTCGAGCATGCCGGCCACGCACAGCGCCGCGAACGGCAGCATCGCCGTCACGTACGCATAGGGCATGTACCCGTTCCGGAACATGAAGGCGAACTGGATCAGCAGCAGTACCGCGACCATTCGCAGACGTCTGACGAAAAGCGCCGGGAACGCGGCGACGACACCCGCGCACAGCAGATAGGGGTCGATGCCCAGCCACAGGCTCGCCATGCCGCGGGTGCCA
>NZ_CEVIVC010000023.1:50564-51790 GCF_982290645.1 Protofrankia sp. CiP1_Cm_nod4 | reverse complement strand
GGCGATGTTGTCGAGAAAAGCCATCCGCTGGTACCAGACCGCGAGCGGCGCCAGCGAGAACAACAGGACCGCGGTGGCCGAGAAAACCCGTCGCAACGTCAGCCGACGGCCCAGCAGATAAAGCAGCGCGCAGCTCACCAGGTGAACGACGAACATACATTCACGGGCGGCGGCCACCGCTGTCGGCGCCCGCTCGAACGCGTGCGTGAACGTCGTGTAGACGGCGATGAGCAGCCATCCCCCGAAGGGATGATCGTACCAGTAGGTGTAGTGGGCGATTTGGCCCCAGTACTCCATGGCATATGCCTGCGCCGTGTAGGTGCCCTCGTCGTCGTTGATGCGGCCGGGCCAGCCGTCCTGGTTGATGCCGTGTACGAGCCCGCAGACGACGAGAACCACGGCGAGGATGATGATGCTCTGCCAGTGCGCCAGCAACCAGACCGAGATCCGGTCGCGGGCGGCCGTGACGGAGTCGACGAACCCGCCGAACCGACGGCCACGCCGGCTGCCGGCCGGCTCCGTGCCGCTGCCGGTGCCGGTGCCGCGGTCGAGAAGCGGAAGCGTGCTGGTGGTCAAAGAACCCCCTCGAACGACTCGGGGAACTGCGCCCCGGGCGGCGCGAAAACACGCTCGCTTCGCCGTTGGCCCTTGCGTGGTTCAGGGAGCTGAACCTCCGGGAGCTGCCGGATCGGCTCCCGGAGCTCACCGGGTGGCTGCCGGGCCTCCCCGATCGGCTTGGCCGGTCTGGCGGCGACCCCGGTTCCGACGGGAATTCCCGGCCTGGCCGCGATCACTGATTCCGCGGGAATCCCGGACCGGACCGGGACACCGGGCGTGAGAACAGGCTCGCGGTGGCTTCGGAGCGCCGGCCGCGGCACCGCCGGTGTCACCACGTGGTGGGCGCCGACATGCGTCGTCTTCTCCCATTCAAGTTTTCGCTGGAACAGCCGCACGACGGCCCGCAGCGCCGCCAGCGACAGCACGAGCTGGTAGACCGGCGCGCTGGCTATCAGCCGGGCGCTGTCCAGCGGAGTCACCCTGATCCGGTATGCGTCGGCGAACTCCCGGAAGGCGGCCTCCTCGGTGAGCGTCAGCATCAGCATCGCGAGCAGCGGCAGCCAGAATATGATCACAATACCCACCGGGGCGCTCAGGAAGAACGTGAGCAGCATGGAGGTCGGCAGGATCAGGCCGGCCAGGGCCTGGAAGAACGGCATCAACAGCAG
>NZ_CEVIVC010000023.1:47375-50004 GCF_982290645.1 Protofrankia sp. CiP1_Cm_nod4 | reverse complement strand
CTCGGCGGCGAGCACCCGCTGCCGCCAGCCCGGCAGCCGGCGCCAGTCGCCCTTCCGGAAGACCTGGATGAAACCCATCATCCAGCGGGTGCGCTGCACCACGAGTTTCCGCAGGCTTTCCGGCGTCTCCTCCTGGGTGGTCAGCTCGGGATGGTAGAAAACCGCGGTGGTGACGCCGGCCACCGAGGCACGCACACCGAGGTCGCAGTCCTCCGTCAGGCAGGAGACGTCCCAGCCGCCGAGCCGGTCGAGAACCTCGCGCCGGACGAAGACGGTGTTGCCGCCGAGCGGGATGAAATGCGCCTTCGCCTGGTAGCGCAGCCGCGACATGAACCAGATGTAGTATTCCAGGCAGTTACGGGCCCGCCACCATGACGTCCCGCTGTCAGCCCAGTCGACCAGCGCGCGCAGCGTCCCGGCGGATTCCGGCCGCCGCCAGCGGGGGCCGCGGACGTTCATCAGCTGGACGCCGCCCTGAAAGATCCCGGTTCCCGGATGGTGCACGGCCAGTGTGTTGACGTAACCGAGCAGGCCACGGGCGATCAGGGACTCCGCGTCGACGATTCCTATCAGCTCGCCGTGGCAGTGCTTTCGCGCGTCCTCGAGGGAGAGCGGTTTGCTCCGCTGCGCGCCGCTGGGCGTGACAATTCGTACGTTGGGGTACCGGCCGGCGAATTCCTGGGCCACCTCGCGGGTCTCCCGGTCGAGGTCGTCGTCCGACACGACGACGACAAGCTCGAACAGACGCGACGGATAGTCGCCGGCGAGCAGCTGGGTCAGCGTGCGCCCGAGAACGGGTTCCTGCCGGGCGGGCACGATCAGCGAGAAGGTGTACCGGGGGGACTCCTGATCCTCCAGGTCGACGTGGTCGACCCGGTCGGGCAGCTGCCAGCCGTACTGTGCCCGCACCAGCGTCAGGCCGGCGATCAGCAGCATCGACAGCGACACCGCCGTCCAGATACCGACCGCTATGTCTCCGCGACCGCGGTACAGCGCCTGCGCCGTTTCCGCGAACGGCGGCCACGCGGGCAGCAGCAGGACACCGTGCAGAACACGGACGGACGCCGTTGTCAGAGTGGAGCCGAAGACGAACCAGTAACACACCAGCAGGTGCGTGGAAACCACCAGAAGGGCGCAGAGCGCGGCGGCCAGCAGATTACGTGGGCCGGCCTGCCCCGTCGACGGGGAACTGGCCGCCAGCTCCGTCAGCGCGGTGAACAGCAGCCAGCCGACCGATTCGGCCGAGACCCGCGCGATGACGAGCCTGAGCCGGCTGCCTTCGCGCCCGCGCCAGGTGAAGCCGCGGTCCAGGCCCCACAGCAGGCCGGTCGCGGCGGCCACCGAAAACACGTAGCCGGACCGTCCCCAGGCCCCGAAGAAACAGCCGGCGAAAGCCATCAGCGCGACCCGTGCGGCAGCGCTCGTCCCACCGGCCACGATGAGACGCAACTGCCCTGGCATCCTCGTCAGGAAAGCGTGAAGCGACGGTGGCGCGGCAAGCGCCTGGTTGAGGTTCACTGATCCCTACCTGAGTGGTCGGTACGAACGGCCGGCATCGACCGGGCGGCAACGGCCGGGCGGCAACGGCCGGGCGGCAACGGCCCGGGACCGGGCACGAGGACCGGGCATGACGGCCCGCTGTTCTCCCGGGCCTCCTCACGGGCGTTCTCCCGGAGCGGTCACCAGCCTCGGCAGATCGGCCGCGTAGTCGGCAACCGTGGAACTGGCGAAATAGAGAACGTGTTGGACGTCGTCGGCGCCGTACGCGGCGACCTGGGCCGCGTGCGCCACGTCGTACTGGCCGCCGGGCGCCTGCCGCGTCCGCGCGAGCGGTATGCCCACGGCCTGCTGCGCGGCGTCGATCTGCGCCGGCGAGCCGGTGAGCCCGATGAACGAGGCGTCGAACTGGTCGAGCCACCTGCGGAGCACCTCGGCGGTGTCCCGCCCCGGATCCGTGGTCACGAAGACGACCGTGAGCGCCGGCCCGGCACCGGTGCCGGCCAGCCGTTTGGCGGCGGCGATGTCGGCCATGGTCGTCGGGCAGACGTCCGGGCAGTTCGTGTAGCCGAAGAAGAGCAGGGTGGCCCGGCCGGCGGTCCGCCGCGCGAAGTCGAAACCGTTCCCGGCGGTGTCCAGCAGGGTGAACGACGGCCGGGAGCGGGAGACCTTCGGGACGGTCCCGTGCCAGCCGCCGGTGGCCGTGGCGACAGCCGCCGGCGGCCGTACCGGCGGGCTGCCGGCGGGGTGCGTGGGCTCGCCCGTGGCGCAGCCGGCGCTGCCGGCCAGACAGACGGCCAGACAGAGCAGCGCCACGGCGGCGGATCCGCGCGGGGCCCGCCTCACGGCGTCGGCCCGGCCGGTGCATCGCAGGGGGGCATGTTCCTGGCCTTTCTGAACGGCTGACCGGATCGGGACAGCAGAGCTGTGCCACGGGCCGCGGACCCGTGGCCCGTGGCCCGTTTCCGGCCATGGACAACAGGTGCGGGCCGACGGGATTTCCGCGCCCGGGATTTCGGCGGGCCGGCCCGGCCGGTCGCCGGGAATCCGGGGAATCCAGGGAATCGGGGAAATCGGGGAGGACTCGCGAGGCCTAGTCGGCGCAGACCGTGGTGCCGCGTGGGGCGGTGCC
>NZ_CEVIVC010000023.1:34000-46813 GCF_982290645.1 Protofrankia sp. CiP1_Cm_nod4 | reverse complement strand
GGCTGGCCGAGAACACCGGCCGCCCACAGGCCGGCGACGAGCAGGCCCACCGTGAGAAACACCGTCGCCGCGCTGAGAAGGATTTTCCGTCGGGTCATCCGACATGCACCCACTTCGCCACGGATGGTACTCCGTTCATATCCTGGGCGAACATCATGTAGTAACCGGCAGGAATGATGTTCGGATTACTCGGGACCGTCACGCTGATGTTCGGCCCGGTGCCGGTTATCGGCAGGTCGACGCTGCGCTGGTTCGGGTCCGACTGGTGGGTCACCGACGCCGGGCGGATCAGCGTGACCCGGCCGATGTTCCCGCTCACGGCCAGGTTCTGCGTCGACCCGAGGTCGAACTGCTCGGCGGCGGCGGTGATGGCCGGCCGCGGCCTCGACATGTACCAGGGGGAGTAGACCGAGATACCCAGGTCGAATGCCCCGGTCGCCGGGTTGTTCCCGATCGACGCCACCCGGCCGTCCGGCAGGAGGAAGGACTCCGAGTGGTACATCCGTGCCAGCGGGTCGGCCGGCATCGGCGTGAGCGTGTTGGTGACCGGATCGTACATCGACGCCTCGTGCACGGCGTACTCGGAATAGTTGTGTTTCGCCCCGCCGGTCTCGAACACCTTTCCGTCGGGCAGGATGACGGCGCTGACATACATCTTGGCCGCCGGCAGGTCCGGCCCGGCCGTCCACTGCGGGTCCTGCTGGCGCAGGTCGATGACGTCCGTGTGACTGGTCGGGCCGAGGTCGCTGTAGGTGTTCCCGCCGCCGAAGTCGGCCACCTTCTGGGCCTGGGCCGGCGGCAGCAGCACCGTCGCGCCCTGGTCCCGGAAGTCGATGTCCCGCAGGCCCGGGACATCTGTGATCGTCCCGGTGGCGATGTCGTAGATCTCCGATCCCGAGGTGTTCGGCAGCGCGTTGCCGAAGGTGTGCGTCCCGGCGTAGAAGAGCCGGCCGTCCGCCATCAGCACCATGTTCGGGTAGAGGCCCCAGTAGAAGTATGTCTGCGGTACCTCGTTGAAGGGCTTCCACTGGCCCTTCCGGGAGTCGAACATCTCGACGGCGACGTTTCCGGAGCCGTTCTCGTTGAGCCCGCCGGTCGCGAACACCGAACCGTCGCCGAGGTTCACCAGGGACGGGTACCAGTGCCCGCCGCCCGGCATGTCGTCGATCTTCGTATAGGTGTTCGTCATCGGGTCGAAGATGTAGCTGATGGCCAGGCCCTTGTAGTTACTGGTCGGCGTCGGGTACTCCAGGGTCCCGCCCGCGAGCAGAATCCGTCCGTCGGGGAGCTGGGTGTGCCCGGCGCAGAAAATGTCCTCCTGGGTGGGCACGTCGACGAACTCACCGGTCGTCGGGTTCCACACCTTCGAGACGAACTGGTTGTTCGTCGCCGCGGCCCCGTCGTTGCCGGAGCCGGCGACGAGCAGCACGTTCCCGGTGCGCAGCACGGTGGCGTGCACCGAGCGCACCGGCGACTGGTAGGGCAGGACCTGCCAGGAGCCCTGGCAGCCACCCGTGCAGCCACCCGGTGGCGGCGGAGGTACCGGCCCGGGATCTCCGCCCCCGCTGTAGCCGGCACGCACCAGCCCGCCGCCGACACCCTGGTAGTACTCGACGGTCACCTTGTGCGTTCCGGCGGCGACGGGCCTGGTCGCTGTGAAGGTGCTCGCCCCCTGGTCCCGCCATTCGTCGATGACGGGGGCGTCGTCGAGATAGACCCGGATTCCGTCGTCGGCCGTGGCCGTGAACGTATAGTTCCCGGCCGCGAACAGCGCGTTTCTGGTCCACCGGACGGAATATCCCGTACCGCCGATGCCACCGGTCCCCGGACCGGTCTCCCCCCAGTCGAACCTGATGGTGCCGTCGCACCGTGAGTCGGCCGGCGGCCCCGTCAGCGCCGGGTTGGCGAAATAGTCGCCGGCCCATTCCTCGGGCGCGCAGGTGACGGCCTTCGCCGGTTCCGGGGCTATGACGACGACGGCGACCAGTTGGACGGCGGCCGTGGCGAGCAGCGCGGCGAGCACGCGACGCCGGCCGGTCCGCCGCCGTTTTCCGGGCCCGGTCACGCCTCGGCCTCCCCCATCGCGCCAGTTCCCGTCGCGCCGGCGGCCGCGTGGCGGCCATCTCGGGAATGCCTGCGGGCCGGCCGCTGGCGCTCGCTGTAGATGATCCTGTCGACCAGCACGTAACGAACGGAGACAGCGACCGCCAGTGTCGCGAACGTGGCTGCCGGAACGCTTGTGTGCCACCGGTCGACGAACAGCCCGAGCAGTGGCAGCCGGATGACGAGGTCCAGGTTGTTCAGCACCGCGAAAGGCACGTACCGACGGGCCCTGGACCGGTTCCCGCCTTCCCAGACCAGCAGGTCGCAGCCGATGAAATTCCAGAGGATGGCAAGCTGCGTGGCGAGCACGGCGGCCGCCATGTAATGCATTCCGGCGTGGTGCAGAAGGGCGGTCCCGGCAATGTTCGGCAGGGTTCCGGAGGCGCCTACGAGAGCGAATCTCGCCGCCCTCGGCACCCGCAGCGAGAACAGCCGCCGGGCGAACCGGACACCCTCCGACACCGACGCGTTCGACTCGCCGGCGTGCCGTTCACCGAAGACGTAGCCGACCTCGACGACACGCAGCCGGCCGGTGCGCACCAGCAGCTCGAGCAGGATCTTGTAGCCGTCCGGGCGGAGCCGGTCGAGGTCCAGCGCGGCGACCCGGACGAGGAAGAAACCGCTCATCACGTCCGAGACACCACGCAGCCGCAGCGGGAAGACGAGCCGGGACAGCAGGTTCGCGCCGGAGGACACCAGCCGGCGCGCTCCGTTGGCAAGCCCCGAGGCACTTCCCCCGTTGACGTACCGGCTGCCGATGACCACGTCGACATCGCCGCTGACAGCCGCGGCAAGCAGCTCGGGAACGACCTCGGGCGGATGCTGGAGGTCGCCGTCGAGAACGACGGCGTAGTCGGCATGGCACAACCGGATGCCCTCGGTGACGGCTCCCCCGAGGCCACCCGCCCGGTGGGGCGCGGGCCGGTGATGGACCCGGACCCGCATCCGGACGGAACGACGCAGCCCCATGGCGATCTCAGGCGTGTTGTCGTCCGAGTCGTCCACGAAGATGACCTCGCTGGGCAGCCCGGCCAGCGCGGCGTCGAGGCGGCGCAGCAGCGGCTCGACGTTCGCCGCCTCGTTCCTGGTGGGCACCACGACCGAGACGACCACCCGTTCGTCCGGCCGGTAACCGGGAAAGGATGTGGTGGGCGTGGCCGAAAGCACCGCCGAGGAAGCTCGCGGCCGTGGCACCAGGTCTGCCAGGTCTGCCAGGTGGGCATCGAAGACACGCTCGTCAGGCACACTCATCCGCTGATCTCCCCTGGTTCGCGGTGGCCGGCCACCGCGGCCGGCCACCGCGTACACGAGTTGCCGCGACCGGTTTCCCGGTACGGCGTATGAAATGTTGGCGCGGCCGCTTCCCGGCATATGCCGTTTCCCGGCGTATGCCGTCCGGTCGGCCGCGGAGTGCGCGGTCGTACTTTTCCGCCCGCTCGGCGGCCGACCGGAGCCCGGGCGGCCGAGGAACGTGCGATCGTGCTCTTTTTCGCGCCCGGGGTCCCACCCGGGTCTCCGGAAAGGCCGGTCCGGCTGGTCCGGGCGGCTCGGCGGCTCCGGGCGGTCCAGGCGGCTCGGCAAAGCCCGGGACACCCGGAGCGACGGAGAACCGAAAATGACGTGTGTTGTTATTGCTCTTCCGGGTCCGGGCCTTCCGCCGGCCGGGAGAATCCGCCGTGCGCGCCGGTACGGAAGAAAACTGGTTACGCGGGCCCGGCCCACGTGAAAAGCATGCCGACCACCGTGGCCCGGAACACGGTGGGCCAGGCCCGCGGAACTTCAGCCCGTTGGTCCGGTCACGGCACGACGACGGCGAAACGAACTAGGAATACAACCCCCCGGATCCACTCCGGTGACGCAAATCGTGATCGGTGTGCAGCGAACGTATCAGGAGACGATCGAGACCTGGACGGCCATCGGTGTGACACGTGCGTGCCGGACGGCATCCAGCAGCGGCGAACGTGCTGTAAAAACCAGCGAAACTACTCTCGGTTATTGCTCGACGTGCGGAAACTACCAACAGTAATCAGTCTTGTTTCCGTAATCACGCACCGATTACAAGCTATGAACCGTGCCACAACAGGCGCCATCGGGCTCCGCACAGACGTTCGCCATGCCCGTTCCGGACGTCTACCGGGCAGGCCACTCCGGAACACCCGTGGGAAGACGGGCACCACGCACCACGAATGCACCACGACATGCACGGCGGCATGCACAACGACATGCACGGCGGCATGCGGTGACATGTGGCGGCACGCACGGCGGCAGGACGGATTTACGACAGTCTTGCCCAGTCCAGGCCGTCCTCGAGGAACGCCGCCATCGGCTTGACCGGATCGACGAGCCAGCGCTCCGGCGGCGCGCCGAGCCGGCCGGCGCGGCGCGGCGAGCCGGCCGGCTCGGGCAGGCCCTGCCCGCTGGACAGGCCACGGTCGGCCAGCCAGGCGGCGAACTCCGGAGCCGGGCGCAGCCCGAAGAGGTCCCGTACCCCGATCGCGTCGTCGACGCCTGTCGTCCCCCGGCCGGCCGCCTGGCCGGACCCGGTCGCCTGCCTGGGCACGGGACGGCCGGGAGGCACGCCCGCCGCATGGTTGCAGCCGGCGGCGGCCAGCAGCATCAGCAGATCGTCACCGGTGTTCCGGCCGTCGTCGGCCCGGCCGGCGCAGAAGACGTCGCAGCCCATCGGCAGGCCCAGCAGCTTGCCGACGAAATGATCCTCCAGCCCGGCCCGGATGACCTGTCGAGGATCGGACAGATGGTCCACACCACCGAACCCGACCACGGAGTTCACCAGAAAAGGATCGAAGGCACGGGCGACCCCGTACGCCCGCGCGGAAATCGTGAGCTGGTCCAGGCCGTGATGCGCCTCCACCGGGAACGCGCTGCCCTGCCCGACCGCGAAGTACATCACCTGGTCGCCGACGAAGTCACCGGCCCGGTCCCGATGATGTTCGAGAACGGCCCGCCGGCCGGCCTCCAGCAGGTCCAGCTCCACCCCGAAGGCCCGGTTCGCGCTTTCCGTCCCCCCGAGCCGGCTGAACAGCAGGTCGAGGGGCGCGCCCGCCTCCATCGCGGCGAGCTGGGTGACGAGCCGCCCGAGAACGCAGGTCTGGGTCGGCACCTCGAGCTGCCTGACGAGCGAGCCGAGCCCACGCAGGGCCCGCTCCAGCCGGGCGGCCGACTCCATGGACGTGTCCACCTCGAGCACGGCGTCGCCGCGGCCGGACATCAGGCCGTCCAGTGCCGGCAGCAGGATGCCCTCAAGGTCGTCCAGCGGATGGTTCAGGCGGACGTGTACTCCGAACACGCCTGTCTCACCCATGGTGTTCCGGCAGCGGGTGACCGTCCGCAGCGGTTTCGCGGCGATGACCAGCTCCCGGTCACTCATGATTTTGGTGACCGCCGCGGCCACCTCTGGCGTTATCCCGCCGGCCAGGCCGGAATGCCACCGCACGGGAAAGTCCGGCCGCAGCACCAGATCGCGGAACTCCCCGACGGTCAGGCAGGACAGTGCGCCGAAGCACTCCGCGTCGTGGACACCGACGATCAGGTCGGTGACGGCGTCGTCGATCAGCGGTGTCGCGACGATCTCCGACAGCCGGACGTCGGCGAGCGCCTGCCTGGCCGCCAGCCGTTCGGCCGGCGAGTACGCCGCGAGGCCCGCCATCCGGTCGCCGGCCTTCTCCTCACCCGCCTTGGCGAACAGTTCCGCCAGATCCGCGAACACGTACCGCTCACCATGCACGACCGAATGGAAACCCACGGCCCATCCTCTCTATGCCGGTTTATGCCGGCCCCGGGTTGCGGCCACCACTCCCGGCTCCGGGAGCATCGCACGGCCGCTGACGGCCGACGACGACAGCCATACGCCGAAGCGCTGACGGCCCGTGACATCAGCCCCGATCTTCGGCGTCACCGGCCTCGATCACGGCACTCAGCAGAGCATCGACGTCACTCGCCGTGGCAGCCGGGTTCAGCAGGGTCAGCTTGAGGTGGACCGAGCGGTCCGGCCCGAGCTCTGTGCGTCCCACGACGGCCCGGCCGGAGTCCAGCAGCCGTCGCCGCAACCGGGCGTTGATCCCGTCGACGTCGACGCTACCGGCGGCGGGGCCGGCGGCGGGGCCGCCACCGGTGGCAGCTACTGGCAGATAGCCATCGGCGGCGGCGGCTGGCGGACGGTCGGTGGCGGCTGGCGGACGGCGGGCGGCGGCGGCTGGCAGATAGCGGAAGACGACCGTGCTGAGGGTCACCGGCGCGGCCAGCTCCAGGCGCGGATGGGCGCTGATCCGCGCGGCGGCGTGGCGGGCCAGGTCATGGCAGGCGTCCACCAGCCGGCCGAGCCCGTGGCGTCCCAGCGCCTGGAGCGTCACGGCGATCTTGAAGGCGTCGGCGCGCCGGCTGGTGCGCAGCGAGCGCCCGAGCAGGCTCGGATAGCCGGCCAGCGTGTCGTCGGCCGCGTTGAGGTAGGCGACCTCGTCCGCCAGCGCCGCCCAGCCGCTCGCGTCCCGGGTGAGCAGGACCCCGGCCGCTATCGGCTGCCAGCCCAGTTTGTGCAGGTCGAGGGCGACCGAGTCCGCCTCGGCGATCCCGTCGAGCAGCGGGGCGAGCCGGTCCGACAGCAGCGCCCCGCCGCCGTAGGCCGCGTCCACGTGCAGCCAGGCGCCGTGCGCGCGGGCCACCTCGGCCACCGCCCGCAGCGGGTCGATCGCGCCCACGTCGGTCGTGCCGGCGGTCGCGACGACCACCGGGGCGAGCCGCCGGCCGACGCGGCCGGCGTCGTGCCGGGCACGCGAGACCGCGGTGTCCAGGGCGGACGGGTCGAGCCGGTGCGCACCGTCGGTCACGACCGGTACCACCGCGTCCGGCTCCAGGCCGAGCACCGCGGCGGCCCGTCCGATCGAGAAGTGTGCCGCGGACGAGCAGAACACCCGCACGGCCGGCTGCCCCAGCGCGCCGGTGCCCCCCACGGACGCGCCCGGCGGAACCGGGCCCGAGGGAGCCGGGGCCGGCGGAAGAGGGCCCGATGGGGCCGTGCCCGGCGGAGATGAGGCCGTGCCCGGCGGAGCAGAGCCTGATGGAGCCGGGGCTGATGGAGCCGGGGCTGATGGAGCCGGGCCCGAGGCGCGGAGGGTGTCGCGGGCCAGCATCAGCGCGGTGAGGTTGGACGCCGTGCCGCCGGTGGTGATCGCGCCGGTGGCCACGGCGGGATCGAACCCGACCAGCCCGGCGAGCGTGGCGACGACCTCGGTCTCCAGCGCGGTGGCCGCGGGCGCCTGGTCCCACGAGTCCAGGGACGGGTTCAGCGCCGAGACCACCAGGTCGGCGGCGACGGCGACGGCGAGCGGCGGGCAGTGCAGGTGGGCCGCGCAGGCCGGATCGGCCGGATCGACCGCCCCCCGCGCGAGCATGCGGGCGAGCCCGGACAGGGCGGCGGACGCGCCGATCCCCTCGGCGGGAAGCGTCCAGCGGGACGGGACGGGACGCGCCCGGGCCCCGGGTGCGCCCGAAGCATGACCGGGGCCGGCTCGGCCCGTCAGCGCGTCGTGGACCCAGCCGGTCACATCCGCCGGCCCGCCGGGCGGCAGAGGGCCGCCGCGAGCCGTCGTCCCGGCCGCGAGCCCGTCCAGCGCGATGGCCACCAGCGACCGCAGCCGGTCGACTCCACCGGCCCCACCTGCCAGCCCGGCATCGGCCAACCAGGCATCCGCCTGGTCGGCGCCGGCCGGCACAGCGCGGCCCAACGCGCCACCAGCCGGCACAGCGCGGCCCAACGCGCCATCGGCCGGGGTGGCGTGTCCGGCGTCAGCAGGCGCGGCGGACGAACGGCCGTCCCCGGGCGGGATGGTCACGGTGCCGTCCCGACCGTCCCGGCCGGGTGACCGGCCCCAGTGCGCCGCGCGCGCTCCGCGAGCCCGAGCCCGAGCCCGTGGCCGTGGCCGTGGCGCAACTGCGCCGGAGCGACACATCCCACTGTTGTGACTGGCGAGTTGACGTCCAGCATGAACTTAGGCTTACTTAAGAACATGCGCCATTCCAACGACGGACCGGCGAAACCCACCGCGCTCCCCGTCCCCGACGCGATCCCCGGCCGTGCCAGCACCAGCGGCCACCCCATGAACGGCCGTGTCGCCGGCCTGGTCCCTGGCCTGGTCCCTGGCGATGTTCCCGGCAACCATCGGCGGGCCTGTGCGGCGCCGGCCGGCCGGCCCGGTCGGGAAGCCGTGGCATCCACCCCGCACCCGCCCACCGCCCACCCGTCGCCGGAACCGGTTCCACCCGCCCACATTATGATCATTATAAAGCCCGGCATCCCGGGCCTGCCGTACCGGCACGGCGCACCCAGCACGCCGACGCTCACCGGACACTCCCGGTGAGGACCTGCCACCGGCACGCTCCGCCGGCCGAGAAGTACCCGTGGCCGCTGGCCGAGGAGCACCTGTGGCGGATACCGGGGCGCCAGCCGTCGTGGACCGTGCCGGCACAGGCCCGTCCGCCGCTGGCGGAAACGCTGGAAGCCGCCGCCAGGGTGCTCGACGGGCAGTCGGGACGCATCGGCCGTCCGGGCCGTGACGCCACCGGGTGGCTGTGCTGCGCCGACCTGCTGGCCGACGGCGCGCTCGACCGGGAACTGCGGGCGATGTCCGACGTGTACGGGTACAGCCGGGAGGTCGCGGCCACCCATTTCCTCAGCGCCTACGCCGGTGGCGTGGCCGGGTTCGCCATCGCCGCGTACATGCTGCACAGCCGGGTGCCGGACGTGTGCGCGGCTGGCATGTCCCTGCACGCCGCGCCCGGCGGGTGGTTCGACGTCACGGCTTTTCATTCCGGCCGTGTGACCGTGCTCGCGGACGACCCGGCCCTGCCCGCGGCCGCCCTGCCGGCGACGGGCGATCACCGGCCCGGCCCGCTGGCCGGCCGGCGGGCCGTCGGGGCGAGCGGGGTGAGCGGGGCGAACGGCCCGACAACCAGCCCGACAACCGGCCCGCCGGCCCGCCCGGCAATCGGTGCGGCAATCGACGTGGCCGGCGACCGGGACGCCCTGCGGCAACGGCTGGCGGCCGCCCTGGTCGGGCACTTCGAGCCGCTGGTCCTGGCCCTGCGGGCGCGGGCGCGCCTGGGCCCGTCCGCGTTGTGGGGCATGGTGGCCGCGCAGTGCGGCCGGACGTTCCTGCTGACCGAACGGGTGACCCGGGATCCGGACGTCGGGCGGGTGGAGGCCGACGCCTTCTTCGCCCTCGCCAGCCCGCCGATGCGGGCCCGCCCCGCGTGGTTCGAGTTCGTCCACCGCGGACGCCGGCAGACGGCGATGCGTCGGGGTTCGTGCTGCCTCGCCCACCGGATGAGCTCGCAGTACTGCACCACGTGCCCGTTCACACCCGATTCGGAACGCGAGGCGCGCCTGCGCGAGTGGATAGACACGCAGGGCGATGGCGGACTGGCAGTCGGATAAACGCCGGCGGGCCCACAGTTTGATGCCACGGGTAACTATATAGTGACCGAAAGGCCCCGCCGGTCACGGCGACAGCATGATCATTCGGCCTTTGACCGCCCGGCACACCCAGCGCACCCTTGCCATTCCGTCGGAAGACAGTGACTGCGCGACACGCATCACATGATATAGCTTACCGATTCTATGATTACCCTGAGTAATATTCCATTCCCTGCGCGGCAGCTGGACGCCGGAGCGCTATAGCGGCTGCTTTTCGCGGCCGCTCCGAGCCGGTGACCAGGACGGTGGGGCGGAGCGCCTCCTGGCCACCCGCCGCCGCCCGCCACCCGCCGCCACCCGCTGACGCTGGCCGACGCTGGCCGACGCTGGCCGGGGACTGCCCACTCACCCCTGCCGGGTGGAGGCCTCCCCCGGTGACCGCGAGATTTCGTTCTGCTCTCGGCGGAACAGCAGGACGGAATCCCCCCTGGTCCGCCACCGTTGTTTCAGGCGTCTTCGCTGGTGGACCGGTCGCCCAGATCGGTCCGCCGTCCACGACGAAGAGGGCGGGGCCGGCGGGTAGGTTTCCGTTCGATGCGTGAGGTCATGCCTCGGCGGAGCTAGCATGCGGATACCGGCTGCCGTGTGGTCGGTCGCACCGCTCGAAGGAGCGCACATGTTCGAGAGATTCACCGACCGGGCACGTCGGGTCGTCGTCCTGGCACAGGAAGAAGCCAGGATGCTCAACCACAACTACATCGGGACCGAACACATCCTGCTCGGGCTGATCCACGAGGGCGAGGGTGTGGCCGCCAAGGCGCTGGAGTCCCTGGGCATCTCCCTCGAGGGTGTCCGGTCACAGGTCGAGGAGATCATCGGGCAGGGGCAGCAGGCCCCGAGCGGGCACATCCCGTTTACTCCGCGCGCCAAGAAGGTGCTGGAGCTGTCCCTGCGGGAGGCCCTCCAGCTCGGCCACAACTACATCGGCACCGAACACATCCTGCTCGGGCTGATCCGTGAGGGCGAAGGCGTCGCCGCCCAGGTGCTGGTCAAGCTCGGCGCCGACCTCAACCGGGTCCGCCAGCAGGTCATCCAGCTGCTGTCCGGCTACCAGGGCAAGGGCGACCCGGCGACGGCGGGCGCCCCGTCGGAGGGCACTCCGTCCACCTCGCTCGTGCTCGACCAGTTCGGCCGCAACCTCACCGCGGCCGCGCGCGAGTCCAAGCTCGACCCGGTGATCGGGCGCGAGAAGGAGATCGAGCGCGTCATGCAGGTGCTGTCGCGCCGGACCAAGAACAACCCGGTCCTGATCGGGGAGCCCGGCGTCGGCAAGACCGCCGTGGTCGAGGGGCTGGCCCAGGCGATCGTCAAGGGCGAGGTGCCCGAGACGCTCAAGGACAAGCAGCTGTACACGCTCGACCTCGGCGCGCTGGTCGCCGGGTCCCGCTACCGCGGTGACTTCGAGGAGCGGCTGAAGAAGGTCCTCAAGGAGATCCGCACCCGCGGCGACATCATCCTGTTCATCGACGAGCTGCACACGCTCGTCGGCGCGGGTGCCGCCGAGGGCGCGATCGACGCCGCGTCCATCCTCAAGCCGATGCTGGCCCGCGGCGAGCTGCAGACGATCGGTGCCACCACCCTCGACGAGTACCGCAAGCACCTGGAGAAGGACGCCGCGCTCGAGCGGCGGTTCCAGCCGATCCAGGTCGCGGAGCCGTCGGTGGCGCACACCATCGAGATCCTCAAGGGCCTGCGGGACCGCTACGAGGCGCACCACCGCGTGTCGATCACCGACGCCGCACTGGTCGCGGCAGCGTCCCTGGCCGACCGCTACATCTCCGACCGGTTCCTGCCGGACAAGGCGATCGACCTCATCGACGAGGCCGGCTCGCGGATGCGCATCCGCCGGATGACCGCTCCGCCGGACCTGCGCGAGTTCGACGAGCGCATCGCAAACGTCCGCCGGGACAAGGAGTCCGCGATCGACGCGCAGGACTTCGAGAAGGCCGCGTCCCTGCGCGACCGGGAGAAGACCCTGCTGGCGGAGAAGGCCAAGCGGGAGAAGGAGTGGAAGGCCGGCGACATGGACGTCGTCGCCGAGGTCGGGGACGAGGAGATCGCCGAGGTCCTGGCGATCTGGACGGGCATCCCGGTGTTCAAGCTCACCGAGGAGGAGACCGCCCGCCTCCTGCGCATGGAGGACGAGCTGCACCGCCGTGTCATCGGCCAGCAGCAGGCGATCAAGGCTGTCTCCCAGGCGATCCGGCGTACCCGGGCGGGCCTGAAGGACCCGAAGCGTCCCGGCGGTTCGTTCATCTTCGCCGGCCCGTCCGGTGTCGGTAAGACCGAGCTGTCCAAGACGCTGGCGGAGTTCCTCTTCGGCGACGAGGACGCGCTGATCCAGCTCGACATGTCCGAGTACATGGAGAAGCACACCGTCTCCCGGCTGGTGGGCTCCCCGCCCGGCTACGTCGGCTACGAGGAGGGCGGCCAGCTCACCGAGCGGGTCCGGCGCAAGCCGTTCTCGGTCGTGCTGTTCGACGAGGTCGAGAAGGCGCACCCGGACGTGTTCAACACCCTCCTGCAGATCCTGGAGGACGGCCGGCTGACCGACTCGCAGGGCCGGCTGGTCGACTTCAAGAACACCGTCCTGATCATGACCTCGAACCTGGGCACCCGGGACATCTCCAAGGGCCCGGGCATCGGGTTCGCGACCGGCGCGGGCGCCATCGACTACGAGCGGATGAAGGCGAAGGTCCAGGACGAGCTCAAGCAGCACTTCCGGCCCGAGTTCCTCAACCGGATCGACGACATCATCGTCTTCCACCAGCTGTCCGAGGCCGAGATCATCCAGATCGTCGACCTCATGCTGGCCCGAGTGGACGTCCAGTTGAAGAACAAGGACATGGCGCTCGAGCTCACCCCGGCGGCGAAGGCGCTGCTGGCCAAGAAGGGCTACGACCCGGTGCTCGGCGCCCGGCCGCTGCGCCGGACGATCCAGCGGGAGATCGAGGACGTCCTGTCCGAGAAGATCCTGTACGGGACGCTCAAGCCCGGCGAGATCGTGGTCGGCGACGTCGAGGGCGAGGGCGAGGCGGCGAAGTTCGTCTTCCGCGGCGAACCGAAGCCCACCCAGGTCCCCGACGCCCCTCCGATCGATCTGGCCAAGTCCAGCGAGTAGGAGCGAGCGGGCAGGGCGACAGGTCCACCACGAAGGGGCGGTTCCGCTGCGGCGGGGCCGCCCCTTCGCCGTGGCGAAGCGGTTGGCCTCCGCCACGGCG
>NZ_CEVIVC010000023.1:6838-33663 GCF_982290645.1 Protofrankia sp. CiP1_Cm_nod4 | reverse complement strand
CGAGGTGCACGCCGTCACCCGCGTCTACACCGACGCCGTCACCGGCGAAGAGGTGATCAACCACCATGCCCTGCTCACCGGGCTGGAGCCGGGCTCCCGTTACCTCTACGAGGTGATCCACGACCGGATCAGCCGCACCAGCGGCGGCACCCTGCGGACCGCGCCACGCGGCCGGGCGCCGTTCACCTTCACCTGCTTCGGCGATCACGGCACCTCGGAGTCCTACGACCCGTTCGGCACGCCGGCGTCCAGGAACGCCGTGACCGGCGTCGACCGGGTCGGTTCGCTGTTCACCCTGGTCGTCGGTGACCTGTCGTACGCGAACCAGCGGCGTAACCCACCGCGGGCGTGGTCCGACTGGTTCAACATGATCGGCTCCTCCGCGCGGCACCACCCGTGGATGCCCGCCGCCGGCAACCACGAGATCGAACGCGGGAACGGCCCGCTGGGCCTGGCCGCCTACCAGAGCCGTTTCCTGCTGCCCGGCAGCACCGTGGATCCCGACGGAACGGGCACGGACGACCCGCTGACGGCGCCGCTGACGGACCTGCTCGGCCTGTGGTACGCCTTCACCGTCGCGAACGTGCGCTTCGTCGTCCTGCAGAACGACGACGTCTGCTATCAGGACGCCGGCACGGTGTACATCCGCGGTTACAGCGGCGGGCGGCAACGGGCCTGGCTCGAACGGACGCTGCGCCAGGCACGCGCCGACCCGGACATCGACTGGATCATCGTCTGCATGCACCAGACGGCCGTGTCCAGCGCGGCGCAGCACAACGGCGCCGACCTCGGTATCCGGGAGCAGTGGCTGCCGCTGTTCGACACGTTCGGTGTCGATCTCGTCCTGTGCGGGCACGAGCACCACTACGAGCGGACGCATCCGCTGCGTGGCGTGGCCGAAGGATCAGCGACGCTCACCCCGCAGCCCGCCCCGGCCACGGGCAGCCTCGGCAGCCACCTCGACGGGGGCGGCCCAGCGGACGGGGCACGGCAGCGAGCGGGCGGCAGCGGCAGCAGTAATGGCAGCGGCGACGAGGAACCTGGCGGAGGGACTGGCAGCGGCGCTGGCGCCGAGGTCGTGGACACCTCGCACGGGACAGTCCACATGGTCCTGGGCACGGGGGGCTCGTCGTCGCCGTCGGCCAGCAAGCTGCTCGACCCGCCCGCCGGCCGGGTGATCATCGGCGTGGAACCGCGGGAGTCCGATCCCGCCCGGTTCCGCTCGGTCCACGCCCTTGAGCCGGCGCCGTGGCTGGCCCTGCGGGCGCCGGACCATCCGTACGCGTTCGCGGGCTTCGAGGTCGATCCGGGGGCGGATGCGGGCCTGACCAGCATCCGGGTGACCGTGTACGACCACACGACCTCCACCCCCCTGCCCTTCGACACGTTCACGCTGGTCAGGCCCTGTGCGGCCGGCGCCGGCCGAGCCGGTGACACCGGCCGCGGGGACACGGCCGGCAGCCCTCCCACACCCCTGGATGACCCGTCCACGCCGGTGTGTGCACCGCAACCGTAGACTGGCAGGAAGCGGCGGGGACTGCCGGAACCGGCTGTGGCCTGTCCGGCTGGACGCTGTCGGCCCTCGCGCCGCGCGGCGTCCACGCGGTGAATCATTCATGGCACGATCGCCTGGCGGACACTTTCGCCCGGCGTGCCCAGGAATTACCGGCCAGATTTCTCCCGGCCTGCGCCCGTGATGTGTTCATGACCGCCGCCGGCCGGGCGCCGAGCGGGTACGGATCGTACGCCGTCCCGGCCGTGCGCGCTTTAACCTCTACCGCCGGAAATCACTCCGTAACACCAACGGACCAGTCATCCGACCGAATCCATGGTCGTGGACAGCCGTCGTCGCCGGCATCCGGCCGCCGGCCCACCAGCCCGTCCACCTCTCGGCCATACGGCGGTGTCCTGATGGTCATACGACGGTACCCCGCCCGAGATCCGCAGGTCACGACGCTGCCGGGCGGCCACCGAAAAACAACAACCACAAACCTCAACAGCATCAACGCCCAATCGACCGTTGGCTTTATTGCGCGGCCGGAGGATAGCGAGAGGCCGACGCAATCCGCAGTACTTGTTCCGTCACGGGCCCTGTCGTACGCTGCACGCGCGACAACCATCCGGTGATTCCGTCCGGACGAAATACCGATGTGCGGGCTCCCGGCGGGCCAGTCATTGTCACCCACCGGGCTGTCCGGGTGGATGAAGGAAGACGCTTCCCCGCATCGACGCTTGAGGAGGCCGGGCGTTGAGAGAGCCCAGCGGTGTACCCGGGCGGTCGTGCGCGGGCCGGGAGCGGGCGTCCCGGCGGCCTCGACGCGCGGCGGCCGCCGCCGTCACCGCCGGCCTCGCGCCCGGCCGGCCCGCACCGGCCGCCGGCCCAGCGCAGCGGTGGGCCCCGCAACGCCTGTGGGCCGCGGACGGGCTGGCCGCCGCGTTGGAGGAAGCCACCAGCCAGGCGGAGCCCCGTGTACTTCCCGGCCTGCCCGGCCGGCCCGACCGGCCCGGCATCGGTGGCATCGGCGGCGCGGCACTCACCGCGGCCGCCCACCAGTGGCTCGTCGCCGACCCGGCCCAGCTCCCCGTGGCGGTGCTGGGCGGCCGGCAGGTCCGCGACACCCTCGTCGCCGAGTTCGAGCAGCGCGTCGACGCGCTGCGGCGGATGGACGACCTGCTCGGCGGGGAGGACGTCCACGGGCTCGCCGCGGCGGAGCTACGAGTGATCGTCCGGCTGCTGCGTACCGGCGCGTACGGCCAGCGGCAGCACGGCCGGCTGTACGCCGTCGCCGCGGAGCTCGCGCGGCTCGCCGGCTGGGCGGCGTTCGACAGCGGCCGGCACCAGGTGGCCCAGTGGTACTGGCTGATCGCGTTACGTACCGCCCACGAGGCCGGCCGGCCGGCGATCGGCGCCAACGTCCTGCGTTGCATGGCGGAGCAGGCGGTACGTTTCGGCGACCCCAGCGACGCCGTCACCCTGCTGCGCACGGCCCGCGCGGGCGCCGCGGACGCTCTCACCGCCACCGAGCGGGCCATCGTCGCCGGCTGTCTGGCCGTCGCGTACGCCCAGCTCGGCGACGTCCGGTCGGTACACGCCGAGATCGCCGAGGCGCTGGCCCAGATCGAGCGGGCCGACCCGGCCGCGGACCCGGAGTACGTCTACTGGTGCTCCCGTTCGGTGATCGAGTACTACGCCGGCAAGGCGCTGCTGTGCGCCGGTGACGTCGCGGCGGCCGTCGAGTACCTCAGCCGTTCGGTCGACCAGCTCGACGCCACCGCCTACCCACGGGAGCTGATACACCACAGCGCGTGGCTCGGCGTCGCCAAAGTCGACGCCGGGGACGTCGAACAGGCCGTCTGCCTGGGCTATCAGGTGATCGAGCTCGCAGCCCGGATGGCCTCCGAGAACGCCAGGGTGGACACGCTGACGCTGTGCGACGCCATCGAGATGGCCGGGTACCCGGGCGCACGGGCACTGACCGACCGTGCCCGCGCCGCCCTGCGCGCCGGGAACCCGGCCGCGGCGGGGCCCTGACCGTCCGCCATCGCCTCGGGTCATGGCGGACGGGCCATGACGAACAGACCTGTGGCGGACGGAGCATGGCCGACGCCGCCCTGTGACCGGCACCGCTCGCGGGCGCCCGCCCGCCGGCAGGTCCGCCGCCGGCCGTCGGGAACGGGATGCCCGCCGCCCCGTGGCAGCGCGGCCGGGGCCGAGCGGGCCGTGGGGCCGGGCGGGCTGCGCGGTCGGGAGGCCCCCGTGACCGGAAGATCCTTAATCGCGAAGTGCCGCGACCGAGGGGCGTCAGCGACGGAGCCCCGTCGGCGGACAGACATGGCCGCTGCGGCGCGTTTTCGACACCATGGGTCGGGACGGGCCGGGCCACTGCGGTCACGGCTGTCGATATCACGACACATCCATCGGCTGATCTGCATGGATGTCATTGAGTGGGTACAGGGGACGTCGGCCTCGACGTCCGCTAGCGTGATCGGAACACCCGCACGTGGGGGACGGAGGCCATGAACAGTCCGGTGGTACCCATCACGCTGATAGTGGTGCTCCTGATCGGCGCGATCCTCTTCGTCGTGCTCTCCAGCCGTGACCAGGAGCGTCCCGGTCCCGACTCGAGGCCGCAGCCGCGACACTCCTCCCCCGACGAGACGATGCCCGTGCGGCGGCCACCACAACGCCGGCGCCGGCGCCAGCGCCAGGGCGTTCTCGCGTCGCTGCGGCGCCCGGCCGCGACGCGGGAACAGGCCCGTGGCAGCGATCCGGACGACTCGGCCGGCCCGGCTCCCCGCACCAGCGGCCCGCCGGCCGCCCCCACCCAGTTCGACGGCCCCGCACTCCTGGGCGACGCCGCGGCTCCCACCGCACCGGCGCCCACCACATCGGTGCCCACCGCACCGGTGCCCACCGCACCGGTTCCACCGGCTCCCCCGGCGTCCGTCAGGGCCTCGCACGCCGATGCCGCGACCACCGCATACCCCGCGCCACCGCCGTACCGCGCGCCGGCTCCCGGGAGCGGGCCCGACGGCCCCGTCGACCCGGCGGCCACCACCCGGGTGACCCCGCTGGTCAACGCCACCGCCGACGCCACCGTCCGGGTCGAGGGGGATCATCGGCAGCAGTCCCGCGGCCCGGACGCCACCGGGTGGATGCCACCGCTGGTCGGCCCGCCACCACCGGTCATCCCGGTCCCGGAGAGCGGCCGGGCCAGGCCGGCGGTCGACCAGCCCGCCGCCGGCGGGCCCGCGCGGGGTGAGGACCTGCCCGCGGGCACCGCGGGGTACGGCACGCCCGGCTCCCCACCTGGCACCGGCGCCGGGAGTCCGGCCGACGCGCAGGCCGGCGGATACCCCGACGCCGGCCCAGGCGCGGCCCGCTCCCACGGTGGCAGGCCCGACGCCCCGCGGGACGATCACGGTGTACCGGCGGAGAGCGGCTGGACGCTCCCCCCGACCGCACCGATCCCCCCGCCGCCAGCTCCTGGCGGCGAGCAGCTGGTCGCGAACGAGCCGGACGTCTCCACGTCGGCGCCGCTGCGGCTGGCCGCGGCCGGCCGGACCAGGCGCGGCAAGCGCGGCGGCCCCAACGAGGACGCCTTCGTCGTCGTTGATGGCCTGCTCGCGGTCGCCGACGGGGTCGGCGGCGAGGCAGCCGGGCAGATCGCGTCCACCCTGGCGGTGACCACGGTGGCGAGCTTCCGCCCACAGTACGCCGCCGACCCGCGCGACGGGCTGCGGAGGGCGCTCGAGCGGGCCAACCGGACGGTCCGGGAGAAGCCCCTGGAGGAGCCCTCCTGGCACGGCATGGCCTGCACCCTCGACGTCGTCGTGCTGGGCCGGCAGCAGGACACCGGCCGGACCCTCTTCGTCGCGCACGTGGGGGACAGCTCCGTCTGGCTACAGCCCGGCCGTGGCCGGCCGCGGCAGCTCACCACACCGCACGCCATCAAGAACGGGCCACTGCTCAACGCGATCGGCCTCAACGAGGATGTCGAGCTCGATCTGCTGGAGGAGCCCGTGCGGGCCGGCGACCGGGTCGTCCTTGCCAGCGACGGGATCACCAAGGTCATGGCGCCCGAGCAGCTCAACGGCCTGCTGATGGAGCTGGGCAGTCTGAGCCCGGAGCGGGCCGCGGACGCCCTGGTGGACGCGGCCATGCACGCCGGTGCCCGCGACGACACCACCATCGTCGTAGCCGACCTGGTCGCCGACGACACCTCCACCCGCTGACCGCTACCGGTACTGGTACCGGTAGCCTGCCATCGTTCATGACCAACCGGTAAACTTGACCGGGTCCGGGGGCAACTGACACTGCGGGTACCCGGTCCAGTATTTTGATCATAAGGATATCGGCCGGTAACAGGGTGGACCATCTCACCGTGCCCCGTCCGGGTTACGGGAGTTTTCGATGGTCGTGATGCGGGGGCATCCAATTATCAACAACAGATCGTCGTCAGTCTCCACGAACGCAACCAGCGCACTCGTGGGGAACCGTGTCGATCCCGGATTCCCCCGATGACGACAATGGAAACACAACCCGCATCGCGTGTCGCGCGCATCGGTCTGTGGGGTGCTCCGCTGAGCGGCAAGACCACTTTCCTGGCCGCGCTGCAGATCGCCGTCGTCAACCACCCGGACAATAACAATGACGACTGGCTCATCACCGGGGTCGACGACACCGCGTCGGACTTCCTGAGCTACAACACCAAACTGATGAGCGAGGACCAGCTCTTCCCACCCGCGACCAGCGGTGTCATGGAGCTCCGATGGCGCCTGATCAAGCCCATCCGCGACAGCAGGGCGTGGTGGCGCAGGCTCCGCAGCCCCATCGTGCCCGGCCAGGCCGTCCTCGAGATACAGATGCTCGATGTCGCCGGCCGTATGTTCGCCAGCACGTCGGATGACTCCTCCACGAAATCCCCGATCTTCGCGGAGAAGGACGAACTGGATATCTTCGACGAGCCCGAGCCACAGACCCCCAGGCAGATCATAGATCATCTGGCGGAGTGCGACGGGATCGTGTACCTTTTCGACCCCGTCCACGAACGGAGGTCCTACCGGTACTTCCAGCGGATGCTGGAGCAGCTGGCCCGCCGGTCGTACGAGATGGGCCGGCTGCGGGACGGGCGGCTCCCGCACCACCTCGCCGTCTGCGTCACGAAGTTCGACGACCCGACGGTCTACCGGAAGGCCCTCAACCACGGGGTCGTGCTGGCCGGTGACGACGATGCCGGGACCCCGACAGTCCAGGACGACTATGCCGGTGAGTTCTTCCGGGGGCTGTGCAACGACCGGGACGGCACTTCCTCCCCGCTTGTCATGCGCAGTATCGAACGATACTTCCAGGCCCAGCGGGTGAAATATTTCGTGAGCTCGGCCATCGGTTTCTATATCGGCCCGAGCCGCGTCTTCCGAGGACGCGACTGCGCCAACGTCGAGAGGACTCCGGAGGGCATACCGCGCATCCGCGGCCAGGTCACGCCCATCAATGTGCTGGAGCCGTTCCTGTGGCTGGAGAAACAGATCCACCGGTCATTCTCCGGAACATGACCGAGCAGGCACCGCACGACCCGGGCCGGACGGTCCCGGCCGGTTGGGCGCTGATGGGGAAAGAACCGAACAGCGAAGACGACTATGCCGTGCTGCGGTCGGGCGGGGACTTCTTCTCCCGGGCCGGCTTCGACACGATCCTGCAGGACTTCACCCCGGGCACCCCACCGTGGCCGGTCCCGCAGCCGCTGCCCAATGCCCTGCCATGGATGACAGTGAGCTACGCCTCCCACGGCGAGGGAAGCGTGCTCGGGATCGCGGTGCGGACCTGGTCCGACCAGGTCGACGGTGGGGGCAGGCAGATCGCGACGACCGGTTATCTCTGTGTGCCCTTCGCCGATCTGGCTCGCGTCCCAACGTCCTATGCGACGTTGTACTCCGCGCTCCGCGACGCGGGCGTCGCCGAACGTCGCGACGGCGACGGGCCGGTGCCCGTCACCCTCACTCCCCTGGACGCCGGCGAGCTGGCGGAGCACATCGAGCGGTTCGGCTTCGCTCTGGTGGCGGCCACCGCCGGGCTGCTGCTCGCGCACCCGGTGTCGGTGCTCGACGCCCCGGCCGGCCACCCCGACGAGCAGATGGTGCAACGGCTGCGCTTCCTCGACGCGGTGGCCGCGCTGCTCCCCTACGGTCAGCGGTCGAAACTGGTAGCCAGCACCTGGGCGGACGGCGGGAGCATCCACCGGATCAGGCTGGCGTTCACGAACCGTGCCCGGCCGGAGCACGCGGGCATCCGTTGGGTGCCCCCGGACAGGCTGCCCGTCGTCGAGCTGTCTCCCTCCCTCCGCCAGCCGCGCGTTTCCCCCGACAACAGACACATCCACTATGCGCACCTGCTGATGGCCATGAAGAAGAGCGGTCATACCGTTCAGGAGATCGTCGAACATCTAGCCTCGGCCGGGGAACCACACCGGACGAACGATCCCGGCCATGCCATACACTGCCTTTCCAGGCTGGACGCACAGCTCGCCTCTTCCGTCCACCCTGCCAAAGCTGTCAAACCTGTCCAACCTGTTAAAGCTGTCAAAGCTGTCAAACTGGTCAAATCCGTCCAGCCGCTCCCGCCCACCCCGGCAAAGCCTGTCGTGGCACGCCCTCGGCCTACGGGCAGGGCCGCCGAGGAGCCCGACCGGAACGCCTGGCGCGGGACGGTATGGGGCCTCCTCGAGACGGCGAGCCCGGAGGGGCTGGCGGAGATCGGGCAGACGTGGCCGGAGTGGACGGCCAGGAAGCCGAAGGAGCTACAGCACTGGCTGGCGGTCTCCATAGGGACGATCGGCCGGAGGCTGCTGTGGGCGAGCGATGTGGATCTCACCGCGCCAGAACGCCTGCTCGGCCTGGCCGACCGTCTCGGCCTCGCCGACCAGGCGCTCGCGGGGCTGCTGGACGCCCAGAAGGCGCGGCAGGAGGCGGCTGCAGCCGCACTCGGACAGCCAGTCGACCAGCCGGCGTCCGACCAGCCAGTACTCGATCGGCAACGGTGTGCCACAGCCGCGTCCCTCGTGCTGCGGCACTTCCGCGACCGTCGTCTGCCTACCGGGCGGACGACGGTCGACGCCGATGACGAGGTACTGACCGCGATCACCTACTACGCGCCCGAATCGCTGGCGCGCGAGCTGGTCCGGCAGGCAGCCGACCGCCTGCCGGATGAGCAGATCAAGGCCATGCTGGCATGGCTGGAGACCGCCGGCCCACTACGGGAAAGGCTGCGCCCGTTCCGCGACGTCATCGACGGCGCATCGTCCGAAGCGGCGGCTCTGGCCGTGGGCACAGTCAGAGAGCACGGCGGCTCCTATGTTCTCGCCCTGCTGCAGCTGGCTCGCAAGGCCGGCGGCTTCAGGGCTGCCGCCGTCCTGCTCCCATACGCGCTGCAGTGGATGCTGTCCGAGGTACCCGCGCTCCTGCGGGACGAGGAGGACAGAAAGGGCTGGGTCAAGGAGCTCCGCTGGGCCGTGCCGGACCGGACGAAGACCGGTGAGCTCGAGGCGGTCGAGCTTGAGGCGGTCATGGACCTGCTCCTGCTGGCGTTCGGAGAACAGCCGCGCGAAGATCTGAAGCTGTGGGCGAGCGAAGCCGGCGAGCTCGCCGACAGCTACGTCAGCTCCTTCCGCAGCTCGTTCATGAGCCTGCCCGGCAACAGCGACACCAAGAACATGTACCAGCAGATATTCAAAACCCTGACCGGTCATGTCCGGAGAACCGGCTGGCCGGATTCTCCACCGGCAACGAACCGAATCCTCCTGCTGCTTCGCGATATCGCCACAAAATCCGGTGTCGTCAAAGACGATCTGCTCGCGGATATGGTCCTCGAATTTTTCGACCACCTGCCACGGAGAGATCCGGTGAGAAAACTCCCCGGGAAAAAGGAATGGGACGCCCTGTTCAAGAGCAGGTATCCACGCCTCACCGGGGAGCGTATTCCGCTGAGAAAGATGGGTCGTTGAGCCGGGGCGCACCGGGTCGGGGATGTGCCAGCCGGGACCAGCCGGGGCCGTGGTGGGCACCCCGGCCGGACAGGCGGCGACAGCCCGGGCAGGCAGCGCCGGCCGGCATGACCCGTGACCGCATGCCGTCGGGAGCACGCGGCCGGGACGGATCCGGCGCGATCGTGAAACCCGCTGTGACGCCCGTCCGGTGGCTCACGCCCGTCGTCACAGCGCTCCTCACCGTGCTCCTCACAGCGCTCTTCGCCGCGTTCCTCGCCGCGCTGTTCGCTCTGCTGCCCGCCATCGGCGGCAGCGGTACCGGCCTCGGGCTGCCGGCAGCGTCCGCGGCCACCCCGCGGCCGGCCGCGCTCCCCCCGGAACCGGCCCCCGACCCGCAACCGGGCGTCCCGCAGATGGACCGCGCTGCTGTCATGGCCGCGCTGCACGTCGACGACGTCCCGGCCGACTACGTCGTCCTCGTCGACACCTCGGCGTCGATGGCCGCCGGTGGGCTCGCCGGCCAGGTGAGCCACTTCCTGCGGGGCTTCGTCGCCGGCCTCGCGCCCAGCGACCGTTTCGTCCTGATCGGCTTCGACGTCGCCCCGGCCGTGCTCTACGCCGGCCCCGCGGCCGGCGCGGCCGGCGCGGTCGACCGGCTGCCCCGCGTCCCCACCGGGACGCACACCGACATCGGCGCCGCCGTCAGGGAGGCGGTCGACGAGCTCGGCCGGCACGACGCGTCCCCGGTGGCCGCAGTCTTCCTGCTGACCGACGGGCGGCATCAGCCGCCTCCCAACAGCGGCTTCCCAACCGGTGACGACCGCCCGTGGCAGCTGCTCGGGGACGACGCGCGGCAGCGGCTCGACGTCACGAAGGTCCACGGCTACGGCGTCGCCCTGCGTGACGACGATCAGGCGCGGGACGGAGCCGGCCAGCTCAAGCGGGCGCTGCCCACCACCACGGTGCTCGCGCTGCCCACGGGCCAGCTGCCCGCCTACCTGGACCGTGCCAAGGACGACACCCGCCGGCGCAAGGCCGCCAACCTGCTCGAGGCCGACGTGCGCGGGCAGGTCGTGGTCTCCTGGGACCCACAACTGGCCGACGTGGACCCGGCGGCGTCCCCGCTCGTCACACAGGTGACGCTGACATCGCGGGAACGGTGGCTCCCGCTGGAGCTCACCGATGTCTCGGTCACCTCGTCCGACCGGGACGTGTGGGCGGACGGCATCCCGTCGCGGATAACTCTGGAACCGGGACACAGCGTCACCGTTCCGGTCACGCTGAGCTGGAAATCGCACACTACCGGCCGGCTCCGCGGCTCGAGAACTGTCACCAGCGAGCTACGCCTGGGCGCGAATATCGACTCATCGTGGCGGAACGTTACTGAAAGCGACTTCAAGCTGCCGCTCCAGCTACGCCTCGCCGGCGAGAGCAGCACCCTGTACGGCTCGAGCCGGGCCGGCTGGAACTTCGCCGGGCTGCTCCTGCTCGCCCTGCTGGCGGCGGCGGGCCTTGGGGCGGCCGTCGGCGGCTTGCTGTGGTGGTATCCGAAGCTGACCGGTGTCCTGTCCGCGGAATGGCCGGACGGCCAGATCGTACGGGCGGAGCTGTCCGGGCGGAGAGTACGGATCGGCCCGGGGCGGCGGCTCGACGTCCCCGGCCTCGGATCGGTGCGTGGCCGGCGGGCCAGGAGCATCGGCGAACTCCGTCGAACCGACATCTTCGTGTGCTACCAGGCGCCGCGCCCGGCCGGCAAACCGCGTCACCAGACGCGCCGGGACGGGAAAACGCGCTACCAGCCGCGCCGGCCCCGGAAACCGCCCCGGCTCCGGTTCTCCCCGGGCGACTCCTGGGTCATCGGAGACACAACCTTCATCTATACCGGGGCTGGGCAGGCGGACGACCCGTTCGCCGTGTTCTTCCGCGACCGTCCGGGCCCCCACAGCGGCCCGGACAACGGCCGCGGGAAGCGCATCACCCGCTGACGGAACGTATCGAACAGCCCTGGGGGCTTTCAGTCGTCATCCCCCGGGAAACGGATGGAATGGCGCGCGCGCAGCGCCCGCTCACGTTCCGCCAGCGCCTGCGCGAGCCCGGCATCGGCCTCCCGCAGGAGCCGTCCGACGCCCCCCAGCCCGCCCAGGCTCTTCGTGATCGCCTCGTTGGCCGTCGCGTGGGCCCGCAGGGCCGCGGTGAGCTGCTCGTTCTCGGCGACCAGCCGCTCCAGGGCGGCCGTGGCACCGGCCAGCTCCCCAGCCAGCCGGCCGTGCTCCTCCTTGGCGCGGGCGATCTCCTCCTCCCGGGCCCGGATCCGCTCGGCCCACTCGTGCTGGGCGGACGCGGCCTGTGCCAGCAGCCGCTGAAGATCCTCCCGTAGCTCCCCGAGCTGCTCATCGGTCAGCCGCAGCAGCCGTCCGGCCGCGAGCTCCAACGCCCGCTCCGTCTCGGCCACCGGGGTGGCGAAGACCTCCGCCCGCTCGGTGAGATCATCGTGCTGCGCCCGCAGCGTGTCGAGGAAGCCGGCGACCTTCTCGGCGTGCCGGAGCTCCCCGACCCGGGCCCGCAGCAGCTCGTACTCGGCGGCGCGGTCGAGCAGCCCCCGTTCGATGCCACGGCGGCGGTCCAGTTCCGCCCGTAGCGCCGCGACATCCGCCGCTGCCGACGCCTGCTCGGCCGCGGAGCGCAGCAGCTCCTCCTCGGCCGGGATACCGGCGTCGGCCACCGCCAGCAGGCCCGGCAGGACCTCGACGAGATCCTTCGCTGTGGCCAGGGCGGCGTCGAGGGCCACCACCACGCCGAACGCCTCCGCCGGGTCGGCCTCACCGGCCCCGGCCCCGGCCCCGGCCCCGGCCTTCACCGCCAGCACAGCCTGCCGGAATGCCGAACGCAACGCGTCGAGCGCCGTCACCGGCGCATCCGGAGAGGCGGTGATCGCCACCTCCCCGGGCCGCGGCTCGGCCCAGGGGTCCTCAACCACCATTCCTCCGTTCATCCCCTGCTGACGGCCTGTATCCCGCCGCCGGCCCCCCGCCACGCCCGGTCTGGGACGGCACAGGCGAAGGTCACCCGTTCTCCGCCGCCGGAGCTGAGGGGAGAGGCAGGACCCGCGCCGGCCCACCGGCGACCGGGTGCAGGACGAGTGCGCCAGGCCCGAACCCGGTGCGGACGGCCCGCGCCCCCACGTGGTAGCCGCCCGATGGCAGATCGTCCCGTAACGGTATCCGGACCGGAAAACGACCACCGTGACCAGCCGGCTGGACGTCGACAAGCACCTCACGGCCGTGGGAGCCGTCGACGGTCACCACGACCGGGACGTCGCCGGCCTCGGCCCGTTCCAGTGGGAGAGCACCCGGTGTAGCGACCACCAGACTCCCCGCGGCCAGCAGGCCGTCACGGACCTGGTGCACCCGCAGGCTCAGGGCATGCGGGCAGCCCTCGGCCGCGGTCACCCGGCCGGCGGCCAGCACCGCCGCCCCACGGGCCGCCGCGAGCTCGGGGCGGTCCACCGCCAGTGGCACCGGGATGCCGCCCCGGCCGAGCGCGGCCAACGCCCGGCCCGCGGCCCGCGACACCGCGGCCCGCACCGGCGGCAGCGCGCCAAGACCACCGACGGTGAGCACATCCAGCCCGTCGCCGGACGCTCGAGGCGAACCGCCGCCACTCTTCCCCGGCCCATCGGGAGCGCCGGGAACCGGGGGGACGCTGTCGAGCAGGTCGGCGCGGCGGGTCAGCAGGGCGACCACGGCATCCTCGATCGTTTCCATGACCGGATCGAGGCAGCCGGTCACATCCGCGGCGGACAGCCGGTAGCCAGCGCCGAACCGGTAGGCACCCGCGTCCCGCCAGCGTGGCTGCTCGGCCGCGGCGGCGAGCACCCGCACGGCCCGCTCCTGGCCGCGGGCAAGATCCTCGGCGAAGACGCGGAGCAGCCGCGCGGCCACGGTGTCCGTGGGCTCCCGGCCGTGGACGCGGGTGTAGGCCAGCCGCACCGCCGCGGCCGCGAAGGCCGACCCCGCGGCACCGGCGCGGGTCTCGGCGTCCAGCAGCCGGACCGCACGCTCCTGCGTCTCGCACAAGGCGGCCTGCACCCGGTCAGCGCCGACATCGCAGACGAGCAGCAGCCGGCCCGGCCGCGGCGCCCCGCCCACGGCAGGGCCGGCCGGGCCCGTCACAGCCGGCCCCGCTCCTGCCACTTCCTGTTCTGTATCTAATACGTTCGGTGCCGTCGTGGGCAGGCTGTCAAGGCCGGGGGCACGGTCGGCGACCGACCAGGCCGCGGCGCAGAGCGGTGCGCTGACCAGGGCGCGCACCGGCAGCCCGAGGTCGTCGGCGAGCAGGCGACGCAGCCCGTCCCGGGCGCCCTTCCCCTCGGACGTGCGCTGCCAGCGCTCCGGCACGGCGACGACCATCTGACGCGTGGCCGAGACACCCCGGCCATGGCCGGACGCCCCGCCCCGGGCCCCGGACCCGTCCAGGGCTGTGCTCCCGTCCAGGACAGTGCTCCCGTCCAGGACAGTGACCCCGTCCAGGACAGCGGTGAGGAAGGCACGCGCGGCCCGCGCCGGGCCGCGGGGTGACCGCCAGCCGTGCTGCCTCCAATAGGCCTCCGGCGTCCCGAGCAGGTCCAGGAAGCCGGTGAGCGCTCCGATATCGTGCCCGACGGCGTCGCGGCCGGCCAGGCTGTCCGGGGCGGAGGTGCTGTCGAAGGCAGCGCGTCCGACGAGCACCCGCGGCCCCGCCCAGGCGACAGCGGTCGCGACCGGCGCGTCACTTACGGGATCGAACGGCGGCAGGTGGCCCGCGTCATCACAGACAGCGATCCTGGTGCAGACGGACCCCAGGTCAAGGCCGACATGTCCCGCGCTTCCGCTCACGGTGACTTCCGCCATAGAAGAAGTTCGGATCCGGGCGAGACGTTCTCGCGCGCTTCCTCCACCGGCCCGGATCCGCCGAGCGCCGGGATGTCCTTCGACCCGGCCCGGGTGAGCGCCCCCTTGTGGGCACCCGGCGCGTTGTGGGCACCCGAGGCGGAAAACCACCGGAAGTACCCGGCGGCCTGGCCCCAGCCGTCGGGGAGACGGGCGAGGAGAGCTGGCAGCAGCGCTGTGCCGTCCTGTAGGTCCAGGCGGCGGGCGAGCTGTAGCAGCGCCCGCAGCCCGTCCGGAGACCTGGCCGGATCCGGTATGTCGGCGGGAGTCCGCGCCTCGATCAGAAGCGTCCGGAACGGGTCGAGTATCCGCGGCGGGTCGCCGATGCTGTCCATCCGGTCGAGCCAGTGCCGCAGCCCTTCGACCGAGCCGGCCCGCATCTCCTGGATGGCGACCTCCAGGGGGGCCCGGTCCGCGCGGCGCAGCCCGCGGTCGACCTCGGGCCAGCGGCGCTCGCCGGCCGGCGACCACCCGTCGGCGCAGAACTCACGGGCCAACGCGACAGCCCCGGCCTGGACCCGGCGAAACCGGGCGGCGCCCTTCGGCTTCCGGCCCAGCAGCCCGCCGAGCACCCGGTCCAGCCGGCCCTGCTCGCGCAGCCGCCGCGCGTAGGAGCGGGTGTCCTCCACATCGAGCAGAGAACCATCGGCGAGCAGGGCCTCAAGTGTCCTGATGTCGTCGTCGTCCCCGCCGGAATTCCCGGCGAGAACGTCGTCCACCCGGCTCGACCACTTCTCCATGGCCGTCTCGGGCTCCCGTACCGGCTCGAACAGCATGTTCTCGAACATCATGGAGACCCGGAAGCGCTCATCCGGTATGTCCAGATTCAAGGGAGCGCTGTCCCGGGCAAGTACGTGGACGATGTCGCGGGTCTCGTGGAACAGGGTCCGCAGCAGCAGGAGACGGCGGTAGTAGGCCCGGGCGAGACCCGACCGTAGCGGCGGAATTCCGGGCAGGTTCCGCCACTCCACCACATGTCGGCCCGACCCGGCCGCGCCATCACCGAAAGCGATACGAAAACGCTCGATCCGATCGCCGTACGCCCAGGTGCAGGCGCTCAGCGATGAACACATCCCTATCGGCAGGAGCGCCAGGACGGTGTCGAGAAAAGCCAGCCGCAGCCGCAGCGGCACGGACGGCACCGGAGGCGCGGACGGCACCGGGAACACTGGTGTGGCAATGGTCACCGGCCCGTCGAGCAGGAGCGCCGCGGTGGCCGCGACCGCACCGAAGCCGAACGTGTCGATAGCGTCGGCGATGGCCGTCGACGTCGGCGCCGCCATGCGCAGCAATTTCTGCGGAGCATCCGGCGTGCGCATCCCGCCCTGCGCCGCCTGATAGAACCTGGCTATTCTGGGACGAGCCCTGACAAATTCTTCGTGGGACGCATAACAACACCACAAGAATTCACCCCGGCCAAGCCGGCCGGCAGGGGCGTGGAAGGCAACGGCCACGTTTTTCATGACATCGCCGAAGAAGGAGACCTCCCCCAGCGTCAGGGCACCACCCGTCGGCGGCGCGGGCCGGTAGTGGGCTGCCAGCCAGGCCATATCGCGGACATCCCGCCGATCGGGATGATCAGCAATCATCCATTGCACCTCGAGGCCGACCTGAGCGCCCTCGGGCAGGCTGTCGGTCACCGCCTGCCCGCCGTCACCGCCACGGCGCAGCAGCCCCAGCCGGCGTCTGGACCGGCTCTGCGCCGTCTTCAGCAGCCGCTTGCGCACGCCGCTGTCGATCTCGATGTCGGGCCGCTCGAGGAAGCTGGCCCACTCGTCCCGCCGCCGCACGTCGAACCGCTGGCTCGCGGCCGTGAGCCAGTCCTCGAACACCGGCAGCACCTGGTCGAACCGCCCCCGCCGGAGGGCCCGCTCCAGCAGCACCTGCACCCCCGGGTCACCGGCCCCGTCCGGCCCGCTGAGAGCGGCGATGTCGTCAGCGCCGATCATCTGCCGGAACGAGGAGGTCTCCAACGCGCGCAGGACCCGCAGCACATTCCTGGACGCCGGATGGTCGGCGGCCTCCAGCCAGCCCAGCAGCCCCAGCAGGGTGCGCCCGCCCGACGGGGCAGGCGCGTCCCACCCATCGGCCGGCAGCTCACGCTTCATCTGCCTGACCAGCAGATGGATCGTGTACGCGCGGTCGGCCGCCAGCCGGTCCCGGACCATCCGCCAGCCGTCCGCGTCGTCCCGATGATCGAGTGTGGAGTCGACCACGAGATCGCGTATCTCCCGCCCGACCTCATCGGCGCCGCCGTGCAGCAGCAGGAAGTCAGCAAGAATCTCCGGGAGGCAGCGCAGCCGCTCTGCCATACCCACCAGCGCCGTGAGCAGCCGGCTGTCGGCGTCCACCTCGACAAGCTGCCGACAGCGCTCGAGCAGCGCCGGCAGCGCCGCCGGGACCCAGTGCTTCCTGACCAGCTCGATGTCGGTGGCGATCGCTCCGCCCGCACCGAAGCCGCCGGTCCCCAGCAGGAAGACCTTCAGCAGCTCGGCCGCCAGATAGTCGACAGGAGGCAGCGAACGAAAGTGCTCCCGTATGCTCTCGGCAAGGGCCTCCGGCGGGGCGGACGCATCTTCCTCGGGCGTCTCTTCCGTGAGCGCATCCCGCTCTGTGGCCAGCGAAGACGGCGAATTCCCCCGGGTCTGGCCGAGCAGTATCTTTCGCTCCGCCACGGCGAGTGCCTCGACAATTTTGTCCGGCTGGTTGAAACTGTATGGCTTCTCGTCCTCGGAGAGCCAGCGCAGAACGGCGTCGGTTCCCCACCCGTCACGCAGCCGTTTCAGGTTCACGGCATAAACACGGCTGGGGCTGTGGTCGCGGCCGGCAGCGTCATCATGGCCGTCGACGACGGCGTTGACATCCCGTGGGTCATCCGGATCGATCTGCCCGGCGCCGTCCCGCAGATACTGGGTGAACGCCAGCCGGATCCGGTGGCTGGTCCGGTTGTCCACCCAGGTGCCCGCGGACAGCGTGGCCCGGACGCCCGCGGGCAGCAGTGCGGCCACCTCGTCGAAGAAGGCTATCCGCTCCTCAAGCGAATACCTTGGCGACACGTAACCAGGAGTGAGCGTGACCGGCCCACGGAGCAGCGCCGCGGCCACGGCCCCCACGGCCGCGGCCGTCCGCGGATCCAGCAGCCGCTCCCGGACACTCGAGACCTCTTCGTCACGTGACCGAGCCGACACGATGAGCGGCTCGTCGTCGTGCTCGGGGAAGGGCCGCTCCTCAACCGCCCGGTACAGGGCCAGGTAGCTGCCGAAACACCGTTCGAAGTCGTCCAGCGGCAGGCAGAAGAAACGTGTCGGGACGATCGGGCGGCCGGCCGCGTCCACCGGCACCGTCGGCTCCCGCGGCCACTCGCGGATCGCGGCCCCCACATACCGGACGGTGGCGGCCGTGGCAAAGGTGAACGTCACCCACGGCAGCGCGTCCGCTCCCTCCCGCTGTTCCTCCCCAACAGGCGACCTGGGTGATCCGGGTGAGAAGTGATTGACCATCTTGGCCATGCTCCCCGGGCGGAGCCGGCCGGTGGAGCCGGATCGTAGCAGGCTGTAGTCTTCCCGCTGGCCGGGAGCTTTACCGATCAGTGCCCAGTCGAGAGCGACCTCGCTCATCGGTACCCGTCCGCCCTGCGGATCCGGTTCGCCAGCCCCACCAGCGGCTCAAGGACATTCATCGGCTGCGGCCGGGCCCGAATACGGAACTGGCCCCGCTCGCTGACGACGTTGGCATAGTCAGCGGGGTCGAACCGGCCGTTCGGCCCGATGTAGAAACCGATCGAGGAGGTCGCGTGGAAGCTGATACGGTCCAGGTAGAAATTCGACAGGATGCTGTCACGAATGTGCTGAGCGGAGTTGTCGGGCCGTTCCTGGCAGAGCATGCTGAAATACCGGCGTGCGACTTTCTGTTCGATTCTCGGCCGGCCGGGTTTCTCCGCCAGCACCGCGAGGTCACGAGGTGTCATCGCCCGGCCGAGCACCCGGGGATCGTCGAACTTCGTGATGCAGACCGCAAGCTGGTGGGGCAGCCGGTTGCCGACCAGCTTCCCGTTGGTGAACGTCCTGCTCACCACCTCGTCGAGCATCTGGTTGAAATACTGGAAACCGTTGCCGTCATCCTCCTCCCGGATCGGGTCGAACAAATAGATGATTCCGTCGCAGGTGACCAGATGCTCCACGAGCTGCTCCTTGGCGACCTCGTCACGCGTGCCCAGGCCCGGCTCGCCGCGCACCTCATCGAAGTCGAGCTCGTCCACGTCCGCGTTCTCGCCCTTGTCGTCGCGCGTCCACTGGTCCTCGAACAGCCGGCCGGAAACGTCCAAAAACTCGAGAGCGAATTCTATATGACTTTCGTTCGCATGGTTCTGCCCGAGAAACGACCAGCTCAGCCGGGTGTTGGTGCCGACCTGGGTACCCGCCGGAAACATACGTTTGACGGCGAGTACGTTCGCGAGCTCGGACAGCACGGACACCGCACCCGCATCCTTGCTCGTGACCCTCCAACTGGCCCGGCTGCGCGCCTGTTCGGCGGCGAGCTTCAAAGCGCCCAGATACGTCGTCTTCCCGCTGTATGTCGCGCCCCACAGACCGATGCGCATGTCAAAGCGCGGCCGGTCGAATGCCGGCTGGTCCACCCGCGGGCTTACCATGCGGCACCGCCGGAAGCCACGCTGCCGGTGCCGGCACCCGGCCGGGCCGCGCTGGAGGGCTCGGTGGCCGGGCCCAGCAGCGGCACCGGCAGCGTGCGCTCGCCGTACCCGGCGAGCAGCCCCAGCGCCGAGGCCAGCCCGGCGGCGGACACCCCGTCCAGGGTGAACAGCCCGTCCGCGCCCAGCTGGCGCCATGCCTCATCGGCCCGCGCCCGCGCGGACCCGCCGGCGCGGGCCGGGTCGACCTCGGGCATACCCCGGATGGCCACCCTGCGCATACTGTCCCGTACGACCAGTTGATCCATCTCCGTCCTCCAGTCGTGACGGGCCGGGCAGGGCACCGTGAGGTCGTCGTGCTGCCGCACCGGATGCGGCGGCCGGGCACCGATCGTGACAAGACAGTGAGCGGCGCCGTCGCGCCACCACCGCGTCCCCGCCGACTCGTTCAGGACACGCAGGGCATCCTCGACAGGGGCGGCGAAATCGTAGCGTGGCTCACTCGGCCGCCATCCGTACAGGGCCGTCAGCACACCCGCCGCCGCCATCGGCGCCGCCAACCGCACCACCGGCCGCTGCGACCCGCGCCAGTCGAGCAGGTTGTGATCGTCATAGCCGATCAGGCCGACCATCACCGCAGCCGGCTCCGGATGCTCCTCCCCGACCAGCGTGAGCAGGTCCACGACCACCTGGAAACGGGCCGCCACCGCCTCCGGCGTACCGCCGAGCTCGAGCGCGAAGACCACGTCGACCTGCTCGGCGCCGAACTCGGCGGGGACCTCGTTCAACACGCCCGGCCAGGTCCTGCCGCCACCGCGCAGATCCGCCGGATGCAGGAAGCGCACCCGGCCGGGCCCGTCGAGCGCGACCCGGACCCGCACGGGCGTGCCGGGCTGCGGCGCGCACCGCGCCAGGGCCACCGGACGCCACTGCCGCGGGTCGTCCCCCACCGGGGCGACGACCGCCAGCGCCAGCTCGTCCGAACGGGTCGGCGGCGCCAGCACCGTGACCTCGGACTCCGGCGCCAGCTCCGGCTCGGCCGGCACCACCGTGTCGGCTTCGAACAGCGGATGCGTCACCAGACGTACCCGTCGGGTGACATGATCGACCTCGGCGAGGGCGAGTGCGTAACCATGCCGCAGCGGCGCCCGCCGCAGCATCTCGTCCAGAGTGCCGCTCACGACGGCGACCGGTTGCTGGCCGTCGGCCAGACCGGCGTGGACGAGGCTGTCCACGAGTGCCTGGAGCGCGTCGTCCACCATCGGCCAGCCAGCGACCTGCCGGACCAGCGGCACCACGCTGGACGGGCCGATCGTCGCGAGCACGTCGTGCAGCGGCTGGAGAGCCGCCGGCCAGCCTTTATAACCCACGGTCACGATCGGGTCCACCCGGCCGCCGCCGTGAGCCCCGATCCCGCCGGCCAGCCGCAGCCACTGGCTGTCCGGTTCCGACGGCAGCCCCGGGAGCAGATCCGACCAGTTCCATGTCCGCTGCGGCCCGAGCCGCTGGGGGACACCCAGATCGTCGGCGCCGACGCCGGTCACCGCGACCGCGTCCGGTGTCAGTTCGACGACAGCCGCCTGCCTGATCTCGCCGCTGACGATCCGGTTCAGCAGCCGCCCGACGACCACGCCGGCCGGCGCCACGGTGGGCGCCTCACCCACCTCGCGCCGGGCGGCGTCGATCTCACCCGGCGCCGGCGGGCCGCCGCGGACCACAGCCACCAGCCGGCCGGCCAGCCCCGGATCGCCGTCACCGAGCGCGTCGACGACCCGGGCCACGGCCCGCAGGTCGAACCGGCGGCGTGCCGCCGCCAGCCGGGCACCGAACTCCCGCTCGAGACCGGCAGTGATCCCGCCCAGGACGTAACCGCCACGCAGGAGCCAGCCGCACCCCCGGCACCGCGCCGCCGCCCCGCACGGCAGCGCGCAGACCGGGCAGCATCCCGCTGCCACCGGCCCATCACGGCTGTCGTCAGACCCCGGCACAAGCCCACTCACCTGGGAGGCCCGGCGGGCACGTCATCGGGCAGGAACGTGGTCAGCGCGTCCCGGCCGGCCCCGTCCGGCAGGCTCAGCGTGCGTTCGGCCAGCCGCGCCTCCATCCGGTCCAGCAGGGTGCGCACCGCGCGCCCGTTACCGAAGTCGTCCAGCCGGGCGGAACGGGCCGCCCGCAGCCAGCCGGACGCCCGCGCCCCAGCCGCTGGTGACAGGGTGTACCCGGCGTCCGACGCCATCCTCCGCAGGATCTCCGCCAGCTCCTCGACGGTGTAGCCGGGGAACTCCACCCGCTCGGTGAACCGCGAGCTCAGCCCCTCGTTGCGGGCGAGGAAGGCGTCCATCGCGGCCGGGTAGCCGGCGGCGATGACGACCAGCCGGCCACGGAGGTTCTCCATGGCCGGGACCAGGGTGTCGACCGCCTCCTGACCGAAGTCGTTCTCGCCGCCCCGGGCCAGGCTGTACGCCTCATCGATGAACAGCACCCCGTCCAGCGCCTCCTGGATGCGTTCCTCCGTCCTCGACGCGGTCTGACCGACATAACCGGCGACCAGACGTTCCCGGGTGACCTCGACCACATGTCCCCGGCCCAACAGCCCGAGGGAGTGCAGCATCCGGCCGAGCAGCCGGGCAACCGTGGTCTTGCCGGTGCCCGGCGGGCCGACGAAGAGCAGATGCGGGGCGAGCACACCGTCCGATCCCAGCCGCTGCCGGTGCCGCAGCCTGGCGACCAGCCCCCGCAGCACGTCCTTCACCGCGCCCATGCCGACCAGCGTGTCGAACTCGGCCAGCACCTCCTCCACCCGGGGAACGGCCCGACGCAGATACACCCGGTAACGCTCAGGGATATCCGCGGGCCGCAGCGGCTCGGTCAGCACGGTTTCGGCCGACGCGGCGTCCAGCCGGGCCACCCCGCCAGCGGGGAACACCCGCTGCGACCACTCGTCCCGCAGCTCCGCGGCCAGCTCACGCATGGTCCGGGCGTTGCCAAACGACCCGTCGCGGACCCGGTGCAGACCGGTGACGGCCTGCCGGAGCTCGTCGGCCAGCTCCGGCGTCCAGGCGAGTTCCGCCCGGGTGAGCTCGCCGAGCAGGATGGCCAGCAGCTCGTCGGGGGAGAAATCGGGGAAGTCCACGACGTTCGCCGCCGGGAACCGGCTGCGCAGGCCGGGATTCGAGCCGAGGAAGTCGGTCATCCGCACCGGATAACCGGCTACGATCACTACCAGGCGGTCCCGGTCGTTCTCCATCCGGGTGAGCAGCGCGTCGATCGCCTCCTGGCCGAACCCGCCGGCCTGCTCGGTCAGCCGGTACGCCTCGTCGATGAACAACACCCCGTCCAGCGCCTCGTCGACCAGCCGGTTGGTGTTGATCGCGGTCTGGCCGACGAACCCGGCCACCAGGTCGGACACTTCCGCGGAGACGAGATGGCCGCGGCGCAGCACGCCGAGATCCTGGTAGATCTCACCGACGAGCCGGGCGACCGTGGTCTTGCCGGTGCCCGGATTACCGGTGAAGACCAGATGCAGCGCCTGGGCCTCGGCGCGGCCGGCCCGCCCGACCGCACGGCGGGCGTCCTCCAGCGCCATCCGCCTGGCCAGCCTGCGCAGATGCTCCTTGACCGGCGCGAGCCCGGTCAGCTCGTCCAGCCGCTCCCAGGCATCGCGGCCGTCCGGCATGGCCGTGGTGAGCTCGCCACGGGCCCGCAGCTCCCGCGCGCTGAGCGGGATGCCGGCCCGCGCGAGCCCGGTCAGGCTGTGCAGCCAGCGCCGGGCACCGAGCGCGCCCTCTCCCGCCATCGCCGCGGCCAGCCGCGGGATCTCCGCCCAGTCGGCGACACACAGCCCGTGACGCAGCCGGACCAGGTGGACCAGGCGTTCCAGCTCGGCCGCGGTGGGCTCCCCGACCTGCGCGCAGGCCCGTCCCGACCGCCGCTGTGACTGGTCGTCGAGGAACTCGGCCAGGGTCGAGTAGCCGCCGAGCCCGCGGACCTCCTCGACGACCCGGTCCCAGCCGCGGTGGTGGAACAGCAGCAGGCAGACGTTGCCCGTGCGCGGGCCGGTGATCCACCTGCCGAGCGCCTCGGAGAACGCACGGCGCTCGCCGACATGGGCGAGGAACTGGTCCGCCCGTACCACGGCCACGGCCGTGCGGACCTCGTCCTGGGTCATGTAGTGCTCAAGCATCTGGATGAGGAACGTGTCACGCATCCCCGTCCGGCGGCGCGGCGCGCTCACCGCCGCCGCCGGCCGCGCCTCGTAGTCGGCGGCGGCACCTGATAGCGGCCCGTCACTATCCGCGACTCCACTCACCGACGCCGGGGAGCGTAGCTGCATCCGCCGCCCCTGCGGCCCGGAGAAGTACCGCATCCCACCGGCCCGGCCTGCCCCAGCGGCCGACGCCGGTCCGTCCGACGCCGATCCGTCCGACGCCGGTCCGTCCGGCGCCGGCCCGTCCGGCGCGGGCCCGTCCGGCGTCCGCGCGGGCCTCGGGTGCCGGCGGCCGGAACGTGCCCGGTTGGTGTAGCCCGCCGAGTCCGCGTCGCGGAAGTACAGGGAGTCACGAGCCGAGCAGAAGGCGACCCGGTCGAAGCCCCCGGCTCGCAGTTCCTCCCACAACGCCTCCTCGATGCCGCGCTCCTGGTAGTCACGGCTGACGAAGACGTCGTCCGTCCCGATGCCGTACAGCACGAACACGGCGTCGCCGCCGGGCCGCACCGCCTCGGCGAGCCGCTCAACCGTCGCGGCCACCGGCGGATCCGTCCGCCCGGACGCGTCCGACCGGGCGGACGGGCCCGGTCTCTCAGTTGGCACCGGCTTTCTACCCGCTCCGTTTGCCGAGGCCCGCGCCGGCCGGCCGGCCCTGGGGAGCGTCCGTGCCGGCCTGGGGCGCCGCCCTGCGGATCGACTCGATGTCGCGGTAGCGGGCGTCGGGCTCACCGCCCGCCGGCTGGGGAACGCCCGTGTCCAGGCCGTGCTCCCGCAGGGCGGCGGCGAGCTCGCGGGCCCGAGCCTCGCGGATCTCCTCGGATCCGGTGTCCCGGTCGTAGGAGAGCACCTTCAGCTCGCATGCGGCCGGACCGGCCGTCGACGGCGAGACGTCGACCACGACCTCCCCGCCGTCCGGGTGCTCGACCTTCGCGAAGAATGCGTTGCGGTAGTCCTCACCGCCGTAGGTGGCGTCCGCCAGGCTGAAGCCGTTGTCGACCAGGGTCCGCACGACGATGTCGGCGATGTTGGCGCGTAACTGCGACCCGAGCTGGGCCAAGCCGGCCTCCTCGACGATCTCGGCAAGCCGTCGCTCGAAGGCGGGAGCGCGCTGGTCCACCAGCTCCCGCATGGTGTCGGTGCTGGGCGGGGACGCCTCGTCCACGAGAAGACCGAGCGTGGCCGCGACCTCGGCGCGTAACCGCGACAGCGCGCCGTTGGACCAGTAGTCGACTTCGAGCGGGACGTCGGGCAGCTCCTCCCCGTCGGCGTCGACGGCGGCCCGGTCGGCGTTGTGCTCGATCAGCCCCTGGACGACCAGCAGCGCGTCCCGGGCCGCGGCCCGCAGCAGGTGCCACTCCCGGTCGGCCCACTCCAGCTCCACCCGCAGGTCGGACAGCCCGTGATACGCCCGCTGCGCACCGGCCAACGCGGCTTCGCCCAGACCGGCGTCGAGGACGTCCCCGACCGCGGCGAGGTCACGTTCGAGAGCCTCCAGCCGGCCGGGCGCGTAGCGGTCGAACGGGAGGGTCTCCCGGATGAGATCGCGGACGGCATGAGCGTCCCGGACCCAGCGGCTGGCCGCCTCGACCGCCCGCTTCCGGTCCGCGGCGAGCTCGGCGAGGCCACCGCGCAGCTCGCTGACATCCCGTTCCCGCCGGCGACGTTCCTGGGCGACGGCGGAACGCAACGCACGTTCCCGTTCCGCCAGTGCCTTCCGGGCCTCGTCGCGCACCTGGGTGGCCGTGCTGTCGAGGCTGTCGAACATCTGCCGGGCCTGCTCGTCGAGCCGCCGGTTGACCTCGCTCTCCAGCTCTCTGGCCCGGGAGCTGAGCTGGTCGATCGTCCGTTCGGCGCTGCGCTGCCTGCGCTGGATCTCGTCAGCGGCCTGCTGGGCGTCCCGGCGGGCCTGCTCCCGGACGCCTTCGATCACCTGGGGCAGGTCCGACTGGACGTCGCGTAACCGGGCCGCGGCCCGCTGGGCCCGACGCCACTCGGACTCCTCGATGCGGACGAAGGCCGTCTTCCGGCCGCTCATCAGGTGTCCGCCTTCCCCTGTGCCGGGCCGCCGGCCCAGCCAGCCTGATCAGCCCGGCCGCGCTGATCGGTCCGCCCGGTCCGGACCGGGCGTTGACCGGGGATGTGACGGGCCTGCTCCGACGAGATGTTCCAGGCTCGTGCCGCCGCCTCGTCCAGCGCCGCCAGCAGCCCGCTCGCGGGTATCCCGACCATGAGCACCTCACCGTCGGCAATCATGATCTCGGTGGTTCGCAGGCGGCCCTCGAAGTCGTAGCCGCCCCCGCGCAGCCGGCCGGTCAGGTGGTGGATCCGCTGGTTGCCGCTGCCGCGCAGGCCACGGTTGTCATCCCGGCTCGCCACATAGCGCCCGTCGATCAATACGTCGACCTGTGCGAGCAGATCGGCGACGCCCGCGTTCGGCGGGCTGTGGCGCAACCGCTCCAGGCGGTACCCGGTGAAGCAGATGAGGGAGAGGTCCTGTTCGGGCCGTAACGCCCGGGCGTGGCGGGCAAGTTCCGCGAGGCCGGCCGCCTGGCTCATGGGCTCCCCGCCGGAGAAGGTCAGCCCGGTCAGCCCGGGCACCGAACACAGCTCGGCCGCGAGCTCCGCCGGCGCGACCAGCCGGGCGGGACGGTCGGGAATCCACTCCGGCGCCACACAGCCCGCGCAGCGGAACGGGCAGCCCTGCACCCACACCGCCGCCCGCGGGCCGGGCCCGAGGGCGTGGGTGAGCCGGCAGGTAGCCGCGACGTTGAGAAAGACGCCCGGGCCGCCCGGGCAGGCGCTCATGTCGGCCATTCCCAGGCGGTCGGATCATCGGCGTCGGGGAAGTCCGTGGGCTGCTGTCCGTTCGGGCGGGCGGTGCCGATCCGCGGGCCGAACCCGCCGCCCGTCCGGGGCACCCAGGTCTCCTCTTCATCCTGGTCGTGCGACCGCGCGCCGTCGTGGCCGGGGCCGGCGGGCCGCTGGCCGGCGGCATGTCTGTCGGCGGCATGTCTGTCGGCGGCCTCCCGCCTCGGGGCGTCCGGATCCCACCATGGCTGGACGTCGTCCCGCGTCGGCCTCGGGATGTCGTCCACGGGCGGCCGGTCCGTCGCCTCGTCCAGCTCCGCCACTTCCTCCGCAAAGGAAGGATGCCGTGCGCGCGGCGCCTGCCCGTCGTCCGCCCTGCCATCCACCGCGGCTGGCGCATGAGGCGGCCGTCCCGGCTCCTGCGGGCGCGTCGGCTTCTCCAGTCGCACCGGCTGCGTCGGCGGTACTGGCAACGTCGGCCGCTCCAAAGGCGTCGCTCTCCGCGGATCCTGCGGCCGCGTCGGCTGGAGCCCAGGTGACGCGGGCCTGTCCCCGGCATCGACCGTAGGAAGATCGTCCTGAAGGTGATGGCTCTGCTCAGGCCACGGCTGTCTGTCGTAGCGCGGTCCCGCGCCGGGTACCCGCGGGCCTCCCGGAGGCTGCGCCGACCTGGGCCTGGCCCAGGTCGTCTCGTCCTCCGGATCGACCGGTTGACCGGCCGGCCGATCAGCCGGGCCGTGGTCGTCCCGGTA
>NZ_CEVIVC010000023.1:0-6216 GCF_982290645.1 Protofrankia sp. CiP1_Cm_nod4 | reverse complement strand
CGTGGCTGAGGGCGCGGCCCAGGCGGTGTCCGCCCGTCGGCGGGGAAGGGCTCGTCCACGAAGAAGGGGTCGTCCACAGACGATGCCCGCGGTGATCCCACCCTGGACGTCGTGGGCGTCGCGAACCTCGTGGACGCCCCGTCGTCCCGGTTATCCGCCCGGTACCGCTCCGGGGATGGCTGGTCACGGGTGGGCGATGCCGGGAAGTCGCTCGGGTAGGGGAAGTCGGCGGCCCTGCCGGAGGGCCGGGTGTTCGGGGCCGGCCGCGGGCCGGCGACAAGATAGCTGCCGAGATCCGCCTCGATACGCCGCAGCTCGTCTTCCCGCCATTTGTCGAGAAGTCTCTCGGCGACGTCGGCCTGAGCCCGGACGGTTCTCTGGACCGTCCGTTCGATCTCCGCCGCCTTGGCCTCACGTGCGGCGTTGACCTCCAGGGATGCCTCCATCTGCCACTCGCGGCCCTGCATCTTCTCGATCTGCAGCCGGCTGCGTTCCTCGATCTCGACAAACTGTTCGTAGAGCGTCGGCGGCCCCAGCGACATCAGGAACTTGACGAAGACCGGCAGGCACTCGATCGAGGTGATGAAAAGGAGCAGCAGGAGATGGGCCCAGCCGAGGGCGGGCCGCTCGGAGGTCAGCCGGTCGAGGGCCTCGATGCGGATGAGCATGCCGGTGTCGTCGCTGTTCTTGGCGTTGAACGCGGCGGTGTCCGCGGCACGGGCTTTCACGAGGCCGTCGAGCTGGGCGTTGACCGTGCTCAGCTCCGACTGGGCGTTGGCGAGCGTGGACGTGCGCGAGGCGTTCTGGTTCGTCTGCGCCACGTTGATGGCCCGGTCGAGCTGGCCCTGGAGTCTGTCGAGGTCGGCCTTGGCACTGTCCCGGATCGCGACTTTCTCGTTGTAGGCGATGCCGGCGCCGGGCCGGCCGCTGCCGCAGTCCGGCCGTCCTTCCTTCTCGCAGACCACGGCCTGCTCGGCCGCGTCGTATTTTTCTCGGGCGGCGTCGACCTGCGGCTGCAGGCGGGCCACCTCGGGATCCTTGCTGACGTCCGCGACGGCGCCGCCGGAGGCGACGGTCGCCTGTAACTGGGCCTGCCGGGCCCTGAGGTCGTTTATCTGCCTGGCGCGTTCGTCGTTCTGCATGTCGCGGTCGAACTGGTCGGCGCTCTCACGGTGCATGGTGGCCAGCTCGGCTTCTATCTCGGGCTCGAAGATGCGCAGCACCAGCGGCGTCGAGATGACCAGGCCGATAAGCACCGCCAGCAGCAGCCGCGGAAGCGCGATGACCAGGTTCTGGTACCAGTGCTCCCGACGTTGCACGGAGGCCACCAGCCACCGGTCGAGGCCCATGATCGCAAGACCCCACGCCCCGCCGACGAGAACGCAGGTGGCGATCGGCAGGCTCAGCCCCATGTGCAGGGCGAACGCGCAGGATGACGCAGCCATGAGCGACGTGGTCAGCACCGCGCTGCCGATACCGACGTACTTCGCCCGGTCGGTCGGGCAGCGGTCCAGGATCTGGGGGTTCGCCCCGGACAGCCAGATGAGAAGTCGTCTCACGACAGGCGCTCCCGCCCCCACAGCCTTGCGGCCATCCGCCCCCACACACCCTCTCGGCCTCGGTCAGGACCATGCCCGCCGGACTTACGGAACCTCACCCGACCCGCCGGAGGGGACGGGAACCACCAGTGCCCAGCCCGGCCGAACAGCGGAACGGCTCTTCCCCAGCCGCCGGCCGGCGTCGTTGTCGCCAGCCGGCCTGCCGAGAAGGCACTGGAAGGAAGGCCGGCCAGCCAGCCACCGCCACCGGCCCACATCCCGGGCTGGTGGATGCCGGGTGGGGAAGGCAGCCCGCGCGGAGCACGGGCCCGGACCTCGACGAGCTCGTCCCGGAGCTCGAACAGAGCGGCTGGCGAGACGATACCGGTGAGGGTGCCGCTCGGCGGGGCCGGAATCTCGAGGAAACTGATGACCGGCGGGCTGAAGGCACGCATGACCGGTGTTTGCGCCTCCACCACACCCCCGGTCCGCCCACGGGCCATCAGGCGCAGGGAACAAGTGGCCCTGAGCTCCACCGGGTGCGACCCCTTGGGAGGGAAGACGCCGTTGCCCTCGATGTACACCTCGTCCGCGTTGAGCGCAGACCATCTGACCACGACCGCTTCGCCGACGACACCGGCGCGGGGCTGCACGTCGACAAACTCGAACCGCGGCTCGGACGGCTCGGCGAACACGCTGCTCACACCCATCCCACCTTCATGATCCTCAAAGATGATGCCGGAGAGATGGCGCAAGAGGCCGAGGCAACGCTGACAGGCCAGCTCGACATGACGTTCCTCCCCCTCAGGAACACGTCGGTAAGCCTAACCCCACCCGTAGGCCAAGAACAAGATTTGTTTCAATATTGTGCGTACATTATCATCATAGTGGACGCGAGTCGTCGGATTCAGCACCCAGGTCCGCTCTCCGGGATCTCTCGGACCCCGCTCTCCCCACTCACGAGCCGCCATCGACCAGGGAGGACGAACGAAGCCGGAGCCATTGTCGATCAACCTGTCGGGTTGCCGACCCGCATCGCCCGGCGGCGTCTCGACGACTCCACCAGAGCTCACCGCACCCATTCCGAGTACCTTGGCCACCTTGAAAGCCGTGACCGTCGTTATCGCGAATACTCCCCCTTCCGTCAGCGACAGAAGAAGAACTACGAGGTGTCACGAAAATATTCTGCCGACGGCAGTTTCAGGAAGGTACCTGAGGCGGCGGACAAAATCGAGAACGACCGGACAGGCGCGCCACCCTGTCCCTGCCTGGGCCAACGCGAGACCGGATGGAGAGACAGGCCAGATAGAAAAGAATATATGCGTCAGAGATCCCGGACACGCGGCCGAAATGCCGCTACGGGGCCGGGCCAGGACGCCTGGAGAAGCGTAGAAACCGACGATGCACGATCTTCTTCGCCGGAACCGGAAAACGGCAAAAAAGACTTCGGGCGTATGCCCGGTCCCGTACGCGGTGGCTGTCCGTCGAGGACAGGGAGACGGTCGAGGAGAAGACGAAGACCAGGCCACCGCTGTGACCGGTACGGCGGTCAGTGGACGCGGGGGTCCGGGGGGCAGTCGAGGGCGCTGGCTCTGGTCAGGCCGCTGACGGTGAGCTTGGCGGACAGGCGGACCGGGCCAGGCCGCTCGGTGAGGATGCCCGTCCAGCCGTCCGCCGCCTCGAACACGCACGCCTCGTGGCCGTCGTCGAGCTGCCAGTAGGGCGTGAAGTGCACCAGGACGGTCGCCACGCCGGGCGCGCGGAAGTTCACCGCGAGTGAGCTGACACCGAGTTCGGTCAGGGCCGCCGGCCCCCGCACCAGGCCTGGCGAGTCGGTGACCAGCCAGACCTTCCAGTGGGCGTCCGACCAGACGAGTTCCAGGTAGGGCAGGCCGGCGTCGAGCAGCTTCGCCTCCTCCACCGCGGAGGAGTCCAGCTCCACGTCCGGCCGCGCCACGAAACGGACGCCGCGTTCGAGCAGCCACTTGTGGTAGGTCTCGGGAGCAAGGGTGCCGTCGTAGAACAGCGAGTTGTACTCCATGTCCAGCTGCCGCTCCCAGCCGCGGGCCAGCGGGACGTGCGGCGCCACGAACGACGCCTCCCAGTGCGCCCGGGTGAACGGGACCTCCACCCGTCCCATCGCCACCGGGCCGTGGTCGAGGTAGTCGAGCAGACCGGTGTAGTAGCCGGCCTGGCCGGAGGCGTCCCCGTAGGTGGCCAGCGCCCCGTGCACCGGGCCGATCTGCCAGCCCAGCAGCGGGATCGCGACGACCAGCAGCACCCGCGGGCGTCTGGCCAGCAGCATCGCCGCGAGCGGGCCCGCGAGCAGGGTCGCCGGGCGGGCGATGTTCCCGCCGATCTGGGTCGGGACGACGAAGAAGACCGCGGCGGCGGCGGCCCACAGCAGCAGCCCGCGCCTGATCGCCACCTCGTGCCGCGGGACGACGAGCAGCCCGGCGCCGATCAGCGCCAGCAGGGACAGGAAGGTCATCGCCGGGAACGGCTGCACACCGTGCTCGGGGAACAGCAACGCGACAACGATCCCGCTCATGGCCCCGGCCAGCGGCAGCACCCGGCGCCGCGGGAGCGTGCCGAGCAGGGCGACCCCGATCAGCAGCACGAACCCGCCGGCGAGCGGTGAGGCCAGCGACGACCCGACCGCGCCGGCCCACGCCGTCTTCGTCCGCCGTTCCCGGACGCCGAGCAGCGCCAGCGCGCCGAAGGCCATCCCCAGCGCGAAGGGCATCCGGCCGACGACGAGGTTGGCCACCGTCGCGACGGAGAACCAGACCAGCGCCAGGTCGTGGCCGTGCGTCCGGCCGCGGCCGCGTAGCAGCCGGGTGACGATCACGGTGGAGGCGACGCACGCGAGACAGCCGAGCGCCTGCACCCCGAACAGCGCCCCCAGCGGGGGGAAGAGCACGCTGTAGCCGGGTACGGTGTGCCCGCCGTACCACTGGTCGTCCCACAGCACCGCACCGCCGTGCTTGAACAGCCACACGCGATATTCCTGTGCGGGGGTGTCCGGGCCGGTGAGTCCCAGCGCCAGGGACAACCCGCACAGGGCGGCGGTGATCAGCCATGGCTGGCGCCGCAGCAGGGCGACGACGGCGAGGACGGCCCGCGGGAGCGCGGCACGCGGCTTCGGGAAGACCGCGCCGGGCTGCGGGGCATCACCGCCAGTTCCCCGGCGGACGGCGTGCGGTCCTGGACGGGCCGCCGGAGAGGAGAGCGTTCCTGGTGCTGTGGGCCCGACTTGCATGCCTTCGCGCCGGATGGCGGCCCGCCACCCGGCCCGACGCGGCTGCGCACCGCCCGGCAGGCCCGGGCGCGCCCGGGCGTCACCCGGGACAGCCTGCCGCGCCCGCGTGCCAGGCGGAGGACAGAGCCGCGGCTGCGCGTCCTGCGGAGGACAGGGCAGCTCCCGCGCGTCACACGGAAGATCGTGGGGTGCCTGCGCCTGCGCCTGCGCCAGGACGGCCTGGGACGCCTCCGCCTCGACCGGGACAGCCCGACGCGATCCCACATGACGTAGGACGGTGCCGAGCAGACCCACCCGACACCTCCCTGTGCCAGACCGCCACGAACCAGCCGACCGGGAGCACCCGGCCCACGCCGGGCCGCGGCCGTGACAACGACATCGACGGGTGGAGACGAAGCCCCCGTCCGCGATTCTTTCCGCGGGCGGGCCTGTTTCACGCACCTGTCGGGTGGCCGACCGTCGTGGGCACCGTCGCGGCAGTGATCGCTGTCCTCGCCGAGGCCGGGCTCGGACCGCGCAACCCGGACACCTTCAATCCCTCATCCTGGTGGGGGATTCTCGCATCACAGCCACCGTCGACAGCTACACGGGGCTGGCTCGCGGCAGTCGCCGCCGCCGCTGTGATCACCCTGTGCATCTGCTGGTGCGCCCTCGTCCGTTCGATCACTCGTTCGGCCACTCGCGCCGCCGAGGGTGCGGTGGATTCGTCTGATACGCCGCATATACCCGACACGCTCCCAGGCGGATCTGAGCATACCCGGGGGATCGCGCGTCCCGCCATGCCCCGTATCACCCCCGCCCGGGTGGTGGTCACCTCCATCGGGTGGAACCTGCCGTTCGCGCTTGGCCCGCCGCTGTTCAGCCGGGACGTCTACGCCTACGCGGGCCAGGGCGAACTCGCCCGCCACGGGCTCGATCCGGCGACGCACGGCGTCTCGGCGTTACGCGCGCTGGGCCCCCGGATGGAACCGTTCGTGACCGCGGTCGACCCGCGCTGGCGGGACACCCACGCCCCCTACGGGAGCACGGCCGTTCTCGTCGAGAAGGCGGCGGCCACGGTCGGCGACGCATTGGCCGGCACCGGGCCGCTCGGCGCCGTCATCACGCTGCGGCTCGTCGCCGTGCTCTCGGTCGTGGCGCTCGTCGCGCTCACCCCGCGGCTGCTGCCCGGACGTGCAGACCCCCGGCAGACCGCCCTGGTCCTCGCGCTGCTGGCCGCGAACCCCGTCACCGTCATCCACCTGACCGGCGGAGCCCACCTGGACGCCCTCGCCGCCACCCTGACAGTAACCGCCCTGCTACTCGACCGCCACCGCCACCGCCACCTAAAGATCGATGCTCCGATACCGCCGAATCGCAGGAACGAGTGTGGAAGTGGCTGCCACAGCAACCACTTCCACACTCGTTGGTGGGGTG
>NZ_CEVIVC010000022.1:36907-53501 GCF_982290645.1 Protofrankia sp. CiP1_Cm_nod4 | reverse complement strand
GGCGGGGGTGCCGCCTGGGTGCGGGTGGCGCCGGCCGGCGGGCCGAACCCACTGGGCGCTGCCGGCGCGGCCGGCGGTGGCGGCGGTGGTGTGTCGTCCTCCACATCGCCGCCGAACGAGCGGATCAGCTCGGCGAGCCCGCCGGCGAAGCCCTGCCCGACCGCGGCGACCCGCCAGACACCCTTCCGGTAGAGATCACCGATGATGATGGCGCGCTCGCTGGTGAAGTCCGCCCCGGTGAAGGCGTAGCGCAGCACCTCGGCGCCGCCGACGACGATCCGGAAGTAGCCGGCGGCCAGCTGGGACGCCGAGCCCGCGCCGTCGATCGCCGCGCAGAACGACAGCTTGTGGATGCCCGCCGGCACCTTGTCCAGCGTCACCCGGAACGACTGGGTGTCACCGGCCTGCTCGCCCAGGAGCTGGACCGACCCCTCCGGGGACGCCGGCTGGTTGAAGAAGATGAAGTAGCGATCGTCGGAGAGCCGGTCGTTCGCGTCCAGGCCGAAGCAGGAGACGTCCCAGGCGAGACCGGGCGCGGTCAGCGCGATCCCGATGTAGAGGTCGGTGCCCGGGGTGACCGCGGACAGCTGGCTCTTCTGCCCCCGGTTGAACTGTTGGACCACCGCGCTCCCCTTCAGCGTCGACCTGTCGGTCTGCCTCGACGCCGGGCATCCGGAACGGACGCGGACCGCACGAAACCGGACTACCCGGGTGCTCGCTTCGCCGGAGGCGTCTAGAAAACTAGCAGCCCGGCCAGGATCTCTTCGACGGCCCACAGCGGTCCGGACCCTGTCAGCCGACGGACACAGCAGGCCAGTGACCCGCGCTTCGGGCAGCCGGCCGGCGGGCGGGGCCCGGCCCGGCGCCACTCGGTCGTGTACCGACGCGACCGGGTCGTGTACCGACGCGACCGGGTCGCGCACCGGCGCCGGACGGCGTTCACTGGAGTCATGCGGTATGTCGACGGAGTAGCGACAAAGAAGAAGATCTCCGTGATCGGGCTGGGGACCTGGCAGTTCGGTTCCCGTGAGTGGGGCTACGGCGCGGCCTACGCCGGCAGTGAGGCGCCGGCGATCGTCCGGCGGGCGCTCGAGCTCGGGGTGACCTTCTTCGACACGGCCGAGCTGTACGGCTTCGGGCGCAGCGAACGGATTCTCGGTTCCGCGCTGCGGGACGCCGGCGCGCTCGAGACGTCCTTCATCGCCACGAAGCTGTTCCCGGTGCTGCCGGTCGCGCCGGTCGTCGAGCAGCGCGCGGTGGCCAGCGCCAACCGGCTCGGCGTCCGGCAGATCGATCTCTACCAGGTGCACCAGCCCCACCCCGTGCTGCGCGACACCAGCGCCATGCGCGGCATGGCGGCGCTGCAACGGGTCGGCCTCGTCGACGCGGTCGGCGTCAGCAACTACCCGCTGGAGCGCTGGCAGGCGGCCGAGGAGGCGCTCGGCGCACCGGTGCTGTCCAACCAGGTGCAGTTCAGCCTGCTGCACCCGCAGCCCGAGCGGGAGCTGGTGCCGCACGCGGTGAAGAACGACCGGCTGATCATCGCCTACAGCCCGCTCGCGATGGGCGTGCTCTCCGGCCGCTACAGCCGGGAACGCCGTCCGACGTCGTTGGCGCGTACGTCGCATCCGCTGTTCCTGCCGGAGAACCTGGACGCGGCCCGGCCGGTGCTCAACGTCCTGCGTGACGTCGCCGCGGCGCACGACGCGAGCCCGGCGCAGATCGCGCTGGCCTGGGTGCTCCGGCACCCGAACGTGGTCGCGATCCCCGGGGCTTCCAGCGTCGCCCAGCTGGAGAGCAACGTCGCCGCCGCCGACATCGAGCTGACCGACGAGGAGTACGGCGCGCTGAAGAACGCCTCCGACACGTTCACCCCGACCGGCGGCCGGCGGGCCCGGGTCACCGCCATCCTGCGCGGCGGGCTGCGCCGGCGCTGACCGCCCCGGCCGGCCGTGGCCCCGGCGGGCGGCGGCCGGCGCCGTGGTCAGCCGGGGCCCGGGGCGGATATGACGTGGAACGGTGGGCACACCGCCGAGGAGTGGTGCGCGGCGGCTTCCAGCGCGAGCTGCACCCGGTCCTCCGGGGCGAGATGCCCGCTGCCGTGCAGGGAGCCCAGGGCGAACTCCTCCCCGCAGCCCACGGCGTCGTACAGGTCGATGCTGCGGCCGATCTGGAAGTCGGAGTCGATGCGGTACAGCCGGCCACGGATACCGGCCAGGAACACCCCGCCGGCCTCGGATCCCGACTCGGTGCGCGTGTAGCCGCCCTCGCGCAGACAGTCACGCACCGCGGAGATGAAGTCGGTGGCCATGAACCGGTCGATGTCCCATGTCTGGGGGGCGGGTGGGACCAGGCTGTACCTCAGGAGCTGGCCCATCCGGAACGACGAGGTGAAACCCATGACGAACTCGCCGTTACGGAACACCTTGGTGTCAGCGCGGACGGTGATGGAGTAGCCGGCCACCCCGGCACTGTCACCACCGATGATCACCCTGCCGTCATGCTCAAGACCGACGATGCAGGTCACAAGAGCGCATCTTATCCCCTGGATGCACGCCATGTCCGACAAGTACGCATGGATCGGGTCGCTTTCACAGTAGAGTCCGATTAGTTACAAAATGTTATAAAATAGTAGATTGTGCTACGGCCAGTGATACAGTAGGTTGCCGTCACGACTGGTTGTCGTCACAGCCGGCTCTCGCCGCGGCTCCTGCTACGTCTGCCGCGCCTGCTACGTCGACGGGTCGGACGGGACCGCGGGGACGGCGGGGACCACGGGGACCACGGGGACGGTGCCGACGCGGTGCGCCCCGGTGTAGACGTTCATGGAATCCCCGCGGACGAAGCCGATCAGCGTCATACCGGCGTCCGCGGCCAGCTCGACCGCCAGCGACGACGGCGCCGACACCGCGACCAGCGCCGGAATCCCGGCCAGCAGGGCCTTCTGGACCAGCTCGAACGACGCCCGGCCGCTGACCACCAGCACCCGCCCGCGCAACGGCAGCGCGCCCTCGCGCACCGCGTGACCGACGGCCTTGTCCACCGCGTTGTGCCGGCCGACGTCCTCCCGGACCACGAGCAGGTTCCCGGCGGCGTCGGCGATCCCGGCGGCGTGCAGCCCACCGGTGCTGGCGAAGACCTTCTGCGCGGCGCGCAGCCGCTCCGGCAGGGCCAGCACCACCCGCGGGCACAGCACCAGCGGGTCGTCCTCGACGGTGAACCGGCCGCGCAGCCGCACCCCTTCGATGCTGGCCCGCCCGCACAGCCCGCAGGAGCTGCTGGTGTAGAAGGCCCGTCGCAGGCTGGCGTCGGGCGGGGGAACCGTCGGGGCGAGGGCGATGTCCAGGACGTTGTAGGTCTGCTGGTGGGCCTGCCCGTCCTGCTCGTCGGTGCCGGCGCAGTAGCGCATGCCCAGCACGTCCGAGCCGGCGCCGATGATCCCCTCACCGGTCAGGAAGCCGAAGGCGAGGTCGACGTCGTGCCCGGGCGTCCGCATGGTGACGACGAGCGGCCTTCCCGCCACGCGCAGTTCCAGCGGCTCCTCGCCGGCGATGCTGTCGGGGCGTGCCGTCCGCCCGCCGTCGGCGCGGATGCGCAGCACCTGCCGACGTACCGTCACCCGTCCCACGGCATCCACCCTGCCGTACCCGGCCGACGGCGGCCAGCGTGCCTCGACGGCGGTACGGCCCGTCCGCCATGTGACGTAAAGCTGTATGACGCGAGACGGTCGCGGGTCGCGGTAATCCGTGTGTGAGAGCGTAGGGGCGCCCGGCAACGATGTCCGATGGACGCTCGATGGTGTCCGGTACCGGCTGGGACGCGCGCCGCCGGACGCCGCGACGGGCATCACGGGCACGACACGCGTGGCGACAGGCACGACAGGCACGACAGATACAGCGGATACGACAGCCATGACCGACATGGAGGGTGAGCGGAGCACGTGGGCATGAAGCGGATGATGGCGCGGCTGGGAGTGGGCAACGCCGACGTCGAAACGGTCCTGGACCGCTCCGAGGTCCTGCCCGGCGGTCTGGTCACCGGGACGGTGACCATCAGGGGCGGCAAGGTCGACCAGGCGGTCAACGAGATACGGGTCGCCCTCGAGGCCACCGTCGAGGTCGAGACCGACGACTCCACCTGGTACGAGAACGTCAGCTTCGGCACCCGCGGCATCGGCGGGAAGTTCACCATCGCCGCCAACCAGGAGACCAGCGGGCGCTTCGAGCTGCCGGTCCCCTGGCAGACCCCCATCACCGACGTGGGCGGCTGGCACCTGCGCGGCATGAGGATCGGCGTGAAGACCACGGTGGACATCCCGGGCGCGGTCGACCCCGGCGACCTCGACCCGGTGAGCGTGCACCCGCTGCCCGTCCAGGAGGCGGTCCTCGCCGCGCTCGGCGACCTCGGTTTCCGGTTCCATTCCGCGGACGTGGAGAAAGGCCGGCTGGCCGGCTCCGACCTGCCCTTCTACCAGGAGATCGAGCTGCATCCGGGCGGGGAGTACGCCCGTCGCGTCAAGGAGCTGGAAGTGACCTTCCTGGTCGACGCCGCCGGCGTGGACGTGGTGCTGGAGGCCGACCGGCGTGGCGGGCTGCTGCGTGCCGGCGGGGACGCGCTCAGCCGGCTGCGGGTCGGCCATCACGACACCGACCGGCGCCATCTCGCCGGTCTGCTGCACGAGCAGCTCCAGCATCTCGGCGCCCACCGCGGCTGGTTCTAGGCCGTCCGGGACGTCTGTGCGGTGGCGCTCCTGTCGAGTACGCGGTGACGTCCCCGGTGCGCCGCCGGGAGCCTGCCCGGGCGCGGCGGAGCGCGCGGCTCCCGCCCCGGGCGTGGTCCGCCCTCCGTGAGACACCGGCGGCCGATGCCGTCGGGGACGCCGCCGAAGACGCCGTCGAGGACGCCGCCGGGCCGTCCGCCCGCTGGCACGCCGCCGGCAGCGCCTGGTGCCGGCGGCAGGCCCGGCTGGCCCGCCGGCATCCGCTGTTCACCGCGATGCTGGTGGCGGCGGTCATCGTACGCCTGACGGCGGTCGTCGGCTACGCGCCCGCCCTGTGGTTCAACGACAGCTTCGAGTACCTCGGGGTGGCGCTGCGGCCGCAGCCGTACGAGGTGCGGCCGTCGGGCTACAGCTTCTTCCTGATGCTGCTGGAGCCGCTCCACAGCTTCCGGCTCGTCGTCGTCGTCCAGCATCTGCTGGGCCTGGCCGTCGCCGTCATGATCTACATGCTGCTGCGCCGGCACGGGACGGCCGGCTGGCTGGCCGCTCTCGCCACCGGCCCGCAGCTCTTCGACGGGTACCAGGTCCAGATCGAGCACATGGTGATGGCCGAGACGCTGTTCACCGTCCTGACGGTGGCGGCCGTGACGGCCCTGCTGTGGTGGCGCCGGCCGACCACGGCCGCCGCCCTGGTCGCGGGCGGGCTGCTGGCGGGGGCGTCCCTGACCCGCACGGTCGGCCTGCCACTGGCGCTGGTGGCGGGCGGCTGGCTGCTGGCCCGCCGCCCGGGCCGGCGGCCGGTGCTCGCCTTCTGCCTGGCGCTGCTCGTCCCCCTGGGCTGCTACGGCGCCTGGTTCCAGGTAACGCACGGCCGGGCCGGCATCGTCGGCAGCGACGGGGTCTTCCTCTATTCCCGGACGACGTCGTTCGTGGACTGTGCCGGCACGCACCCGCCGGCCGACCTGGCGGTCCTCTGCCCGCGGGAGCCGCTCGGGGAGCGCCAGCCGCCGTCGAACTACATCTGGCACACCGGCACCCCGCTGGACGGCATTCCCGGCGAGCTTTCCAGCCCGGCGGGCCGGGTTTTCAGCCCGGCGAAGGAATCGCTGGCCGGCAGGTTCGCCCGCCGGGCGATCGTGACACAGCCGCTGGACTACGCCGGTATCGTGGCAAGGGATTTCTCCCGGACGTTCGGGCCGCGGCTGACCGACTACCCCAATGCAGGCATGGTGCGTCCCTTCCTGTTCCACGTCCCACCCGACCCGGTCCCCGACCGGACGTACATTCCCGGTGGCAGCGCTCCCGAGGACGTCCGCGCCTACGAGCACGGTGACGGCGCGCACCGCCTGCGCCAGCCGTTCGCCAGCTGGCTGGCGGGCTACCAGCTCCGGGTGGCCGTTCCCGGGCCGGTGCTGGGCCTGCTGCTGCTCGGCGCCGTCCTCGGCACCGGGCTGGCGGGCCGGTACCGTCCGCATCTGCGCGCGCCGCTGGCCCTGACCACCGCCGTCGCGGTGACGCTGCTGGTCGTACCGCCGGCGACCGCCGGTTTCGACCACCGTTACGTCCTGCCGGCGCTCGCGTTCCTGGGTGCCGCGGCGGCGCTGGGCTGCCGGGTCCTCGCCACCGGGCTCGCCCGGCTGACGGCACGTGACGGCGGGGCGGGCCCGTGCCATTAGTCGATCTTTCCCGGGTGGCCGCGGCGCTGCCCGCCTACACGTTGGGCGCGGAACTCGGCAGCGGCGGGCACGGCCTAGTCCTCGCCGGGCACCACCAGGGCCTCGGCCGGGACGTGGCCATCAAGGTCCTGCCCGCGACGGCGGACCCCGGCCTGCCCACCACCTTCGCGACCGAGGCCCGGCTGCTGGCCGGGCTCGACCACCCGCACATCGTCCGGATCTACGACTATGTCGAGCGCGACGGCCTGTGCCTGATCATCATGGAGCTGCTCGCCGGGGGGACGCTGACCCGCCGGCGCCGCGCGCTGTCCGCCGAGGACGCCTGCGCGGCGGGGCTGGCCATCGCCGAGGCGCTGGAGTGCGCCCACACCAGGAGCGTGCTGCATCGCGACATCAAGCCCGACAACGTGCTGTTCTCGGGCAACGGCCTGCTGAAGGTCACCGACTTCAGCATCGCGAAGATCTTCAATGCCACGACGGTCGCCACCAACACGATCATCGGCACACCAAGGTACATGGCGCCCGAGCAGCTGGGCGGCGACCGCCTGAGCCCGGCCACCGACCTGTACGCGCTCGGGATCGTCCTCTACGAGATGCTCGCCGACGCCCCGCCGTTCGGTCCCGACCTGTCCCTGATGGCGCTGATCCGGCAGAAGACCGCCGACCGTCCCACACCGCCGCCCGCCGGCGTCCCCGAGCCCGTGGCCGAGACCCTCATGCGTGCCCTCCAGCGGGAGCCTGCGCTGCGGCATCCCAGCGCCCGGGCCTTCGCCCTCGACCTCGCCCGCGCCGCCGCCCTCGCGTACGGCCCGCGCTGGACCAGCCGCTGCGAGATCGGCCTGCACGTCGCCGACGACGTCCGGGAGGCCGCGCGGTACCCGGCCGGGGCGGGCGGGCTGCCCGGCGGGCTCGCCACCAACCGGGCCACCGCCGCGCCACCCGGCCAGCCGACGCCACCCAGCCAGCCGACGCCACTCGGCCAGCCGACACCGCCTCGGCTACCGATCGGCCCGCCGGCGCAGGGCAGGCTGCCGGTGGCGGTCCCGGCGGGCATCGGCCGCGACGCCGACCAGCGGGCCCCGCGGGACCGCGACGCCGACCGGTGGGCCGGCCGGGGTCAGGCGACCGGCTGGCAGGCCGGCCGGGACGCCGACGTGACCGCGCGGCGTGCGCTCGAGCCCGTGCCGGCCGCCCCGCCGCCGGCGGTGGACGGCACCCGCCGCCGGCGGCGTCGCCGGATCGCCGCCGCCGTCGTCGTGGCCGTGGCCGTCCCGGTGGCCGCCATCGTGGTCACCGTTCTGCTGATCAGCCGGCCGCCGCGACCAGACGTGATCATAACGGTGGCCGGCACCGGCGCCACGGGCTTCTCCGGCGACAACGGGCCGGCCACCGCGGCCGACCTGAGCAGGCCGGACGACCCGCTGGTGGACAGCACCGGTGCCGTCTACTTCACCGACACCGGCAACAACCGTATCCGCCGCATCGGCACCGACGGCGTCATCACCACCATCGCCGGCACCGGCACGTACGGCTACTCCGGCGACAACGGGCCCGCCGCCCAGGCCTACTTCGCCACGCCCACGGACGTGGCCCGGGACCGGGCCGGCAACCTCTACATCGCCGACACCGACAACAACCGTATCCGCCGCATCAACGTCGTCGGAACCGTCACCACCGTCGCCGGCACCGGCGTCGCGGGCTTCTCCGGCGACAACGGGCCGGCCAGCGCGGCCCAGCTGGCGAAACCGACCAGCGTGCTGGTGGACGCCGACGGCAACCTCTACATCGCCGACAGCGGCAACAACCGCATCCGCCGCATCGGCACCAACGACGTCATCACCACCGTCGCCGGCACCGGCGCACCCGGCTACTCCGGCGACGGCGGGCCGGCCACCGCGGCCCGGCTGGCCGGGCCCGGCGGCCTGGCGGCGGACACCGCCGGCAACCTCTACATCGCTGACAACGCCAACAACCGCGTCCGCCGCGTCAGCTCCGACGGCGTCATCACCACCATCGCCGGCACCGGCGTCGCGGGCTTCTCCGGCGACAACGGGCCGGCCACCGCGGCCCACCTGGCGAACCCGGGCAGTGTCGCGGTTGCCGGCGACGGGCGCCTCTACATCGCCGACACCGACAACAACCGGGTGCGCCGCATCGGCACCGACGGTGTCATCACCACCGTCGCCGGTATCGGCGCACCCGGCTACTCCGGCGACAACGGGCCGGCCACCGCGGCCCGCCTGTGCGATCCCAACGGCCTGGGGCTGGACGTGACCGAACGTTTCCTCTACATCACCGACAACTGCAACGACCGAATCCGCCGGGTGACGGCGACCGGTTAGAACCCCGGCTGGCCAGCACGGCTGCCATCCGTGAACACCCATCCGGAACCCGCGTCGGGCGTGTGTGTACGCCGCGTGTTTTCCGGTCCGGCGGGCGGCGGCGACGCGCGTGCCGCGATCTTTTTCCGACAGCCGACGGCTGTTATGCAGAGCGTCATTCATCTAGCCCGTCACTTGTACGGGCCGTCGCCTACGTGGCACATCACCCGTGCAGCTACGCACGGCTATGTGACCGGCGTCTCAGTATCCCGTACTCGGGGACGCTTCGCCGTGGGCGGCAGCCGTATTCTCCCGGAGCGTGTCCTCCTTCACCGAATCCGGTCCCGCCGGTCGTCGGACCACTGATTTCGTCCAGGTGCACGACGGCGCGTTCCGGCTCGCCGGCAGACGCTTCCGCTTCTGCGGCACCAACAACTACTACCTGCACTACAAAAGCCAACGGATGGCTGACAGCGTCCTGGCCGACGCCGCCGCGCTCGGCCTGCGGGTGGTCCGTTGCTGGGGCTTCCTCGACGGAACTCCGGCGGACGGCGTGGTACTGCAACCGGAGCCGTTCCGCTACGACGAGGACGGTTTCGAGCCGCTGGACCACGCGGTCTTCCGGGCCGGGCAGCTCGGGCTGCGGCTGGTGATCGCCCTGACGAACAACTGGCGCGACTTCGGGGGAATTCCCCAGTACGCCACGTGGTTCTCCGCCGGACACGACGACTTCTTCCGCCACCGCGCCATGAAGGAGTGCTACCGGGCCTGGGTGGCGCACGTGACCGGCCGGCGGAACCGGTACACGGGCGTCCCGTACAACCACGAACCGGCGGTGATGGCCTGGGAGCTGGCCAATGAGCCCCGCTGCCCGTCCGACCCGTCCGGGGACACCCTGACCGCCTGGGCCGACGAAATGAGCCGGTATGTCCGTAAACTGGCGCCCCGCCAGCTGGTCGCGGTCGGCGACGAAGGCTTCCACGGCCGTGCCGGCACGGCCGACTACCCGTCCTCCAACCAGGAGGGAGTGGTCTGGCACCGGCTCCTCGAGCTGCCCGCGATCGATTACGGGACATTTCATCTGCACCCCCAGCAATGGGGCGAAAAATCGCCGGGCTGGGGTGTCCGCTGGATTCACGACCACTTCCGGGAGGCCGCCGCGGCGGGCGTACCGGCGGTGCTGGAGGAATTCTCCTGGCGGGACGGCGGAACCGCCCGCGACACGGTCTACGCGGCCTGGACGGCCGCGGTCGAGGAAGCTGACGGTGACGGTGACCAGTTCTGGCTTCTCACCGGACGCGATGACGACGGCTCCCACTACCCCGACTACGACGGCCGCCGCGTGATCCACCCGTCGGCCACCGCCGCGCTTCTCGCCGGGCATGCCGAGCGAATGTCCCGTCCCGGCCGGGAGCTCCCGTCCCGGCCGGCGTAGCGTTCACCGCTCCGGGGCGGAACCCGGCCGGGCCGGGAATCCGGCCTCACGGCGGGACCGGTCACAGCCCGCTTGCAGGCCCCAGCCGCCTACGACGGCCGCCGTGCCGGCCCATGACGGCCCGCACCGGCCCAACGGCGCACCGGCCCATAGCGGTCGCACCGGCCTGGCGCAGGCCTGCGCCAGGCCGCGTCGGCCCAGGCCCGGGCGGGTCGCGCCGGCGCCTGGCCGGGCACCAGCGCCGACAACGGAATCACCACGAGGCACCACCGCCTACCCGCGCTGATACACACCGCGGGACCGCCGGTAAGCTACGGCGGCCGTCGTATCGCCGACGGTATACACCCGCTCCGGTCCGGCTGGCGTATTGTTTCGAGGACCGTGATCAGACTCCTGTGGGGGGAGCCGCGTGACCACGTCCGAACATCTCATACGTCGGGAATCCCTGGAGTGGGCCAACTCCGTCGCGCACGACACGATGCCGTTGACCGAATCCCGGGAACGGTCGGTATGGCGGCCCGGTTTCAGTTCGTTTCTGATCGGCTTCACGGTGTTCGGTGTCTTCGGATGGTGGGCCTGGGCCCGCGACCCCGATTTCGGCTTCATGGGCTGGATAGCGGCCGTGGTCTGGACGTTACCCATCGTAAACACCACCATCGGTATGTACGGAAGCGTGCGCACGGCCGTCCGGCTGCGCCGCGAGCGCAAACTACCGGTCACCGCGGCAATCGTGCGCGACCCACTGATCGTGGTCGTCCCGACGGTGGGGCGTCACGACACCTACCCCGCCCTCGAGCGGGTCGTCCGCTCCTTCTGCCGGTACCTGCCGGACTACTTCCCCCACCTGCGGGTGGACGTGGTCGTCGAGGAGGGCTGCGCCGCCCACGACCGGATCGCCGCGCTGGCGGCGACGGACCGCCTGATCCGCGTGGTGACCGTGCCCCGCGGCTACCGCACCCCGAACGGCACCCGGTTCAAGGCCCGCGCGAACCACTACGCCCACGAGCTGCGTTGCGCCGAGGGCGAGGCCAGGGAGGACGTGTGGGTGCTGCACATGGACGACGACACCGGCGTCAGCTCCGACACCGCCGAGGCCATGGCCCGTTTCCTCAACGCCCAGTGGCTGGCCGGGCAGAACGCCCGCCACCTCGCCCAGGGGGTGCTGAGCTACCCGCGGGAACACGCGGTGAACAGGCTGACCTGGCTGGCCGACGCGGTCCGCCCGAGCTGCGACATCAGCCTGTTCGCGGCCACCACCGGCCGCGGCGTGCCCCGCGCCGGGCTGCACGGGGAGCTGCTGCTGGTCCGGGCGTCGGTGGAGGCGGCCACCGGCTGGGACTTCGGGCCGCAGGCCATCGTCGAGGACGCCCAGTTCGCGCTGGTCTTCTGCGGCCGTCACCCCGGCGGCAGCGACTGGTTCCCCGGCCGCTCCTACGGCGCCTCCCCGGCCACCGTGGCCGACTTCATCCGGCAGCGGGAGCGCTGGTCCTGGGGGCTGTTCCGGCTGGCGTTCGACCGCGGCATCCCACTGCGCCACCGGCTGCTGCTGATGCACAACGTGCTGGTCTGGGCGTGCGGGCCGATCCAGCACCTGGGGCTGATCCTCCTGGTCGGCTCGTTGCTCGGGGACACCGACACCACCCCGGCCAGCGTCCTGCTGCTGCCCGTCTGGGCGGCCAACATGGCCTACAGCATCTGGCTCTACTGGGAAGGCCTGAAGATCAACGTATCGGCCTCGGCGGACTCGCGGCGCCGCTGGTGGGAGCCGCCCTGCCTGCTGCTGCTGATCCCGTTCTTCTCCCTGCTGGAGGCAATCGCGGTGTTCCGGGGGCTGGTCCGCTTCCTGCGGGGCGGCGAGTCCACCTTCAACGTGATCGCGAAACCGATGTGATCAGAATGGGCACGGCCGGCGCGACGCTGGCCGCCGTATTTGTCATGCTCACCGCGAGCACGGGCTGCGCCGCCTCGCCCCAGGACCGCACCCCCGCCTTCCACCCGGCCGCGCCACCGCCGGCCATCGCGACAGCCGGCCCGCGGGCGGATGCGGGGGCCGGCCTCGCGGTCGCCTACCCCTGGCAGCCCGGCCGGCCCGAGCTCGGCGTCCAGGTCTACTGGGACGACAATCCCGACGAGCCGGTCGAAACGGCCCGTGCCAAGGCCCGCCAGGTTGTCGACTACGTCGTCGGCCTGGAGGCCAACGCCCTGTGCGTCTCCTTCCCCTTCTTCACCGACACGGCCCGCTCCAACGCCGTCCACGGCGGCCGGACCACCCCCACGCCGGAGCGCCTCGGCATCCTCGTGGACGAGGCCAGACGCTCCGGCCTGCGCGTCACCCTGCGCCCGACGCTCGACGAGCGCACCCTGACCGCCGCCAACCCGTTGGACTGGCGCGGCACGATCAGGCCGGGTGACCGGGACGCCTGGTTCTCCTCCTACCGCCGCTTCCTCACGCCCTACCTGGTCCTTGCCGCGCGCACCGGCGTAGCCACCGTGGTGATCGGCACAGAGCTCAGCTCGCTGGAAGGCGACCCGCGCTGGACGGAGCTGGCCGGGTACGCCCGGACCCTGTTCCACGGCGAGACCGGGTACGCGTTCAACTGGGACACGTTCGTGCACACCACGGTGCGGCTGCCGGTGGACCGGACAGGGGTGGACGCCTACCCGGAGCTACAGCTGCCCGATGACGCCTCCGTGGCGGAGCTGGCCGCGGGCTGGCACTCCTGGCTGGACCGCCGGGCCCGCGGCCGGATGCCCAACCTGCTGCTGTACGAGGTGGGCGCTCCGGCGCAGGACGGCATCTACCGGCATCCGGCCAACCCGAACAACGGCGGCCCGGTCAACGAGCTCGTCCAGCAACGCTGGTTCGCCGCCGCCTGCCAGATGGCGCGGGAACGCTCCCTGGCCGGCCTGTACTGGTGGCGGGTGGACTTCCACGTCAATCCGGGCACCGTCGACCCGCTGCGGGACCGGCACGAGTCGTTCGCCGGCAGGGCCGCCGAACAGACGATCCGGGACTGCTTCTCGGGCTGGAGGGCGGTACGCTGAGCTCTTCCCCGTCACGTGCGGTCATCGGTGTGTCCGGTGTCGCGGTACTCGCGGTGATGTTGCAGAGTACCGGAGGATTCCGCGCGGAGCTGCTCGGGCCGGATCTTCTCCTCGCCGCCAGCGGCTACCTGACCACCCGCGTCCTGCTGGCCGCCTGCTCCCGGGCCACCGGAACGCGCGAACGGCACGGCCACGAACACGGCCACGAACACGGCCGCAGCCACGACCACGGTCACGGCCGTGCCGGCCCCGGCCTGGCCGGCGTCTACCGTGGCCATGTCAGGGAGCACGTCAAGCAGCGGCTCCCGCTGCTGCTGTTCACCCTCGTCGCCACCGTCGGGCTCGCCGTGCTGCTCAGCCCGCCCGGCCAGGCCCGGCAGCTCGGCCCACAGGCGGTCGCCGGCCTGGCGCACGTGGGGAACTGGTTCGACCTGGTGTCACGGAACTGGCTGGCCGGCGCCGGCGGCGACTGGTACGCCGACCGGCCCGCCCAGCTCGACCCGCTGGGCCTGCTGTGGCTGCTCGGCCTGGTCGAGCAGTTCGCCATCGCCGGTCCGCTGCTGCTGGTCGGCATCTGGTGGGCCTCCCGGCTGCTCGGCCGGCCGGGGCACACGGGCCGGACGGCCCGGACGGCGGGGCTGGCCGCGGCCGGCACCGTGCTGCTCGCCGCCGGCGCCTGCCTGGTCGGCCCGGCCCGGGCCGCCACCGGCGCGGGCCTGCCCGAACTGGCCCTGGGCAGCCACGTCCGGGCGGCCGAATGGCTGTTGGGCGCCGCGGCGGCCGCGGTGGTGGTGGCCGCGCGGGCCCGCCGCGCGGAACGGGCCCACGACGCGCAGGCCCAGCACACCCCGTCGGCGTTCACCCAGTCGGTGACGGCGCCGGCCGCTGCCGGCGGCCCGGCCGCCGGTGGCCCCGTCCGGGCGCGGAGCTCCTGGTGGGCGGCGGCGGCCGGGACGATCGCACTGGCTGTGCTGGCCGCCGACGGGATCATCGCCACCGCGTACCCCGCCGGCTGGCTGCGTAACGGGGGCCCGGCCGTCGCCGCCGGCGCCGGCGCGCTGCTGCTGGCCAGCGTGGACCGCCCGCCGGCACCTGCCCGTCACAACCCGTTGCAGTGGCTGCTCGGCCGGGGCCTGCCGGTGGAGCTGGGCGGGCTGGGCTACCCGCTTCTGCTCCTGCACCTGCCGCTGTTCTGGGTGCTGGCGACCGCGTTCCCGCGGGTCCGCCCGCATGCCCTGCTGGTGGTCGGCGGGGGGCTGGCCGCGCTCCTCGGGCTGCTGCTGCAGGACGCGCTGGTCGGCCGGCTGCGCCTGCGCCGGTGGCCGCTGCGCTGGACCGCCCCGGTGCTGGCGGTGGCCTACACCGCCGTCGCGGTCGGTGGGGCATGGCTGCCCGGCCTGGTCGAGCAGCGGTCACGGGCGGGCAGGCAGCCGGTGGTCCTGGTGCTGGGCGGGTCGTTCGCCGGTGATCTGGCCGCGGCGGCCGGCCGGCGCGGCTCCGGCCGCTACCCGGTGGTGGACGGCTCGCTGCCCGGCTGCGGGCTGTTCCCGGCACCACCGCCGGCGACGCCGCGGGCCCACGTCAGCGCCGACGCCCAGCTGCCGGCATCGGCGCGGGCACCGGCGGTGCCGGCACGCGACTGCGCGCACTGGGACCGGTACTGGCGCTCCCAGATCGCCGCCAGCCGGCCCGGCGTCCTGCTGGTCGACCTGAGTGGGGACGCGGCGGCGCGGCTGGTGGGCAGCGCGGTCGTCTCCCCCTGCGACGTCGGCTACCGGCAGGTCTACCGGGAGCGGCTGGCCGCGGCCGCGCGCCTGTGGGAGCAGGAGGCTCCCGGCCGGCCGGTGCTGCTGGCCAACAGCCGCCGTGTCACCGGGGACACCGACCCGATGTCCAGCCGCTGCTACAACGCGCTGATCGCCGAGGCCGCCGGCCGGTACCCGCAGGTCCTGCCGCTCGACATCGACGCGGCGCTGTGCCAGGAGGACCGCTGCTGGACCCGTACCGCCTCCGGCGGCCCGTTCTACATCGACGCCGTCCACCTGAGCACCGCTGGCATGCACCAGCTCGCCCCGTGGCTGGAGACAACGATCAGCCGGGCGGCGCTGCCGGCCCCCACCAGCGTCGCCGGAGGCACGGCCCCGGTGCGCGCGGGCCGTTGACCAGGCACGACGACGACCACGCCCCCATGGACGACGACCACATCCAGGGAACGGACGGCTGCCACGCCCGGAGGAGCCATCACGGTCGGGGGCGATGTCGAGGGCGGAGGAGAAGAATCGTTCCAACGACGACCATCCGGGGAACGATCACCTGGACGACCGCCCGGGGCACGGCGTCCGGCGGCACGGTACTCAGTGGCACGCCGCCCCGCGATGCGGGGCGTAAAGGCACGCCGCCCCGCGATGCGGGGCGTAAAGGCACGTTGACGGCTGTGACGAACAGGTGGAGGCGGACGTGACGGGCACGAACAGCTCTTTCGAGAGCATGCGTGACGCCCTGACGCCGCGGGACCCGCGCACGATCGGCCCCTACCGCATCCTCGGCGTACTCGGCGGCGGCGGGATGGGCCGGGTGTACCTGGGCCAGTCACGCTCGGGGCTGCTGGTCGCGGTCAAGACGGTGCGGGCCGACATGGTGGAGGAGCCCGGCTTCCGGGAGCGTTTCGCCCGGGAGGCCGCCGCGGCCCGGCAGGTCAGCGGCGTGTACACGGCGTCACTGGTGGACGCCGACGCCGACGCCGCGATGCCGTGGCTGGCCATCGCCTACGTGCCCGCGCCGTCGCTGTCCTGGCTGGTCCGCCGGGCCGGCCCGCTGCCGGTCGACGCGGTGCTGTGGCTGGCGGCCGGGATCGCCGAGGCGCTGGAGTCCATCCACCGGGTGGGCCTGATCCACCGGGACCTCAAGCCGTCGAACGTGCTGGTGACCCGGGAGAACCCGAAGGTGATCGACTTCGGGCTGGTCCGGTCGTCGGTCGGCAGCGCGCAGCTCACCCAGGCTGTGATCGGGACGCCGCACTACATGTCCCCGGAGCAGGCCATGGACACCGCGTCGGTGACCCCGGCCACCGACGTGTACTCCCTCGGCGCCACCCTGCTGTACGCGGCGACCGGCCGCACCGCCTACCACGGCGACACACCGGTCAACGTGCTGGCCCAGCTGCTCTCCCGGCCACCGGACCTCTCCGCCCTCCCACCGGCGCTCACCGACCTGATCCGCCGCTGCATGCAGCGTGACCCGGCACGCCGGCCCACCCCGAACCGCCTGCTGGAGGAGATCGACAGACGCTGGCAGCAGGCGACCGGCTTCGGCGCGCAGCACTGGCTGCCACCCGCCGTCTACGACCTGGTGGACGCCTACGAGCGAGGGCACCGCCCGGACGCCCGGGACAGGCCCG